>AXYY01000111.1 GCA_000485475.1 Candidatus Ancillula trichonymphae ImTpAt | reverse complement strand
TACTTTGTGGGCTTTATTATCAATGCAAATACTTAAATATCTCTGTATTCGTCTGTATGGATTACTTCATTAGTCATAGCATTATCTCCTTAACTTATTAACAAGTTAAGTATAACTGGTTATGAGATTACTAAATTGTGGACTTTAAGATTATGGAGACAATAAGCAAGAAGAGTAAAACTAGAACACCTAAATGTGTGTGTCCTGCGAAATAATCTACGAGTTCATATTTAAGAACTCCGTTGCACTTGTAGGTTGAAATGGCATGTGTGTAGAAGTTTTTGCGTCTGATGTTTTGTTAATTTTCTGCAGTAGTCATACACAAAATTGTTGTCAAGTCAAGATTTGAATCTAGAATTAGTTCAAACTTCTTGTGAAGTTGGTTATTGCTAGTATAAAATGTAGTTAGTAAATAATGAATGATTGGAGATTACAACGATGGAAACGAAGATGAATACTAGGAATATTCTTTCAGTTACGCTAACAATATCAGTACTGGCACTATTAGCATTGTTTTTGAGTACGAGTCTGACCGCTTGTTCAAAGCCTGATGTTAACAGTTTGGATTCTGGTGCCCAAAAAACTTCTGGAACAGTTAGAATACTAGATGACAATTAAGAAGAGCGGAATGCTAAAAGTTGGAGTTTTTTCAGATAAGGCACCGTTTGGATATGTTGACAAAAATGGAAAAAATCAGGGCTATGACATATATTTTGCTGAGAAGTTGGCGAAGGACTTGGGCGCCAAGATTGAGTTCACAATTGTTGATCCAGCTAGCCGCGTAGAATTTGTGGACAGTGGAAAAGTTGATATAATTCTTGCGAACTTCACAAAAATACCTGAGCGTGCGGGAAAAGTGGACTTCGTACTTCCTTATGTGCAGGTTGCTCTGGGCGTAGTTTCTGCTGAGGGAGCTCCCATTAAAACTGTTGCAGACTTGAACGACAAGACGCTAATTGTTGCGAAAGGAACAACTGCTGAAAGTTACTTCACCAAGCACCATCCAGAGGTTAGTTGCTGAAGTTCGAACCAATATGCGGAAGCATATTCTGCACTTCTTGATGGACGAGGTGACGCACTTTCAACTGATAATACGGAAGTGTCCGCATGGGCAATCTCCAATCCTGGATTCGTTGTTGAATCAGGTGTTTTGAAGATCGGCAATGTTTTGGGTATGATGTTGATCTGCCGTGAAGAAAGGCAACACAGCACTTCTTGAGTGGCTGAACAAGGAGATTAGGGTCTTGATCCGCATTTTTTCCTTGAGGACTACAAGGCGACTCTTGAACCTGTTTATGGCAGCAAGAGCGATCCAAAAACATCATAATTGAGAACGGCAAGTTAACGAACTAGTTTCTGCCACGAGTAGCCGTGCCCGTGAACCGTTGAAAGGTGGCGGGCGTGATTAATTCCAATCTTCGAGCGTATTCTGCGGATATGCACATCAACAAGCCTTGAAATCCCGTCGTTATGCCCCCAGAGAATAGTTAAAATCTGGCTACGAGTAAATATGAAGTCCGGATTGTTCACAAATAGTGAAAACAGTTCGAGTTCCTTATATGTCAAGTTCACCGAAACGCCATTAACCTCAATTTCAAAACCACTAACGGAGAATTTCAGACCATCATCAACAACTTTACCCGCATTTTCATGAGGTTCGCGTAAAACAACATCGCTTAATAAACTACCACTCTTCGCTTGTTCTTTCGGATCAGCCGCAGAAGTTCCGTCAGATTTTGCCTTTTGTGGTGCAGCGTTGTACTTTTTCCGCTTGTCCAGAATGGCTTCCAGTCGATAAATTAACTCAGCAGTTGAAGCGTCTTCCGCGATGAAGTCATCAAACGAGCAGTTTCGCATATCAGTACTACCAATTTGTGTTGTTTGTGCGTAAAACAGCATCGGTTTTCGCTTGAGAGACGCACGCATATCACCAGAACCGTTGAACGACAGAACTTCTAATAGACTAGCATTTTGTGCGTCGATAAGGACACAATCGAAGAACTTGACATCACTTGCAGATAGGTTATCAAGATGTTTGAAATCCCAGACGTTAAGCCCGCGAGACCTGTTCGCAAAGAAATCATTTTCGGACTCATCAAGCATTGCTAAAATGCGCACAGCCGCTCCTTGAGAGTACTGCAAATCAACACTAGATGCACTTTTCTGGTTGAATTACTCGCTCTTCACTCGCTTGATAATCTCATCAGCAACACTTCGTGGAGCTTCCGCATATGAATCGAACTGCATCGTGAATACTGCGCGCCCCTGAGTGAATGACCTCAAATCGCCGATGTAGCCGAACATTTCAGATAGTGGAACTTTCGCATCAACAACTTTCACACCAGTTACATCATACTGCTGTTGTAGAATTCCGCGCCGAGAGTTAATGTCACCAATAACTGAGCCTAAGTACTCCTCAGGTGTTCGCACTTCAACTGCCATAATCGGCTCCAACAACACAGGACTTGCTTTCTTTCCAGCCTCCTTAAATGCTTGTAGACCCGCGAACTCAAATGCATAAACTGACGAGTCAACGTCGTGCGTCTGCCCGTCATACAAAGTTGCCTTAACCCCAACAACTGGGTAACTAGCCAGAATACCATTTGCCATCGCCTTCTTGATACCTTCTTCAACTCCGGGAATATACTCGCGCGGAATTGAACCACCCTTGATTCCATTTACGAACTCGAAAATCTGATCTGAGCCTGGTTCAACTTCAAGCGGTTCAAAACGAATCTGTACTTTAGCGAATTGACCAGAACCGCCAGACTGCTTTTTGTGCGTGTATTCTTGATCAACGTTGCCACGAATTGTCTCACGATATGCAACTTGCGGTTTTCCAACATTTGCTTCAACTTTGAACTCGCGTTTCATACGGTCAACCATAATATCCAGGTGTAGTTCACCCATTCCGCCAATAACAGTTTGTCCAGATTCTTCATCATGATGCACCCTAAAAGTCGGATCTTCCTTCACCAGTTTGCCAATTGCAATCGACAACTTCTCTTGATCTGCCTTAGTTTTTGGCTCAATAGCAACGTCAATGACTGGTTCCGGAAAGCTCATGGATTCGAGGACAACTGGGCTTTCTGTTGCACAGAGCGTTTCACCAGAAGTCGTATCTTTTAGTCCGATGAACGCGTAGATGTGTCCAGCAATCGCCTCATCAACAGGGTTCTCCTTGTTCGAATGCATCTGGAACATTTTGCCAACCCGCTCCTTCTTATTCTTGATGGAATTCAGAACAGTATCACCAGGTTTAGCAGTTCCTGAATAAACACGAATGTATGTCAACTCGCCGAAGAACGGATGAGTCGCAACTTTGAATGCTAGTGCAGAAAACGGCGCCAAAACATCAGCCTTGCGCGTTTCAACAACTGATTCGTCGTCCATCTTGTGTCCTTCAACTGGTGGCACATCAAGAGGAGATGGCAGATAATCAACAACCGCATTTAACATGGGCTGCACACCCTTGTCCTTGTATGCAGAACCGCACAAGATCGGGAACGCCTCGCCTGAAGTGGTGATCTTACGGAGTCCCTTTTTAATTTCAGCAACTGTTAGGTCACCAGATTCAAAGTACTTCTCCATCAATTCTTCATCTGCAGACGCAACTTCCTCAAGCAATTCTGCGCGGTACTGATCAGCTTTCGCTTTCAGGTCCTCAGGAATCTCAGTAGTTTCAAAGGTCTTGCCATGATCGTTGTCACCAGAACCCCAAGTGCAGGCCTTCATTTCAACCAGATCAACAACGCCCTCAAATGTGTCTTCCGCACCAATGGGCAGCTGAATAACGATGGGCTTGGCCTTGAGGCGGTCCTTAATCGTTTGAACTGAGAAGTAGAAATCCGCTCCAAGTTTGTCCATCTTGTTGATAAAACAAATTCTGGGAACGTCATACTTGTCTGCCTGACGCCAAACCGTTTCGGATTGTGGTTCAACCCCTTCTTTGCCGTCGAAAACTGCGACCGCACCATCTAAAACGCGCAGTGATCTTTCAACCTCAACTGTGAAGTCAACGTGTCCAGGTGTGTCAATAATGTTGATGTGAGTATTACCCCATTTGCATGCTGTTGCCGCAGAAGTAATGGTAATACCTCGCTCTTGTTCCTGCTCCATCCAGTCCATCTGTGAAGCTCCATCATGAGTTTCTCCAATTTTGTGTGTTACACCGGCGTAATACAATATGCGCTCAGTTGTCGTCGTTTTACCAGCGTCAATGTGCGCCATAATCCCAATATTACGAACTTTGTTTAAGTCTTTTTCTGCGCTAACAGCCATTATCCATCCTTTACTTTAAATACTTAACTATGCTCTATAGCATAGCATAAAGCGAGTAGTTTTTCAAGTCTACTACTTTTCTTCAAAATGTCAAAATGTCATAGGTGCTGTGGTATAATAAACCGTGGATGATAACTTGGGGTAGTAGAAGTACTAAAATTCTTGATGAGGAAGTGAAATACGATGAACTGGTGGCTCTAATCGACGATCTCGTGCGTGCGAGTTATGACTACTACCACGGCTGGAAAGGTAGTGAGTTTTCCGATGATGAATATGACGACAAACTAGAGTATTTACGACAGTTATCCGAAGATCATAGAATAGAACTTGATGCTGAATATTCGAAGAAGCTCGAGGGGTTGCTGCATAAGGTTTCGAGTGGACTTTCTGCGGATGTGGATAACTTCGCTCCAAATGGCCGCGTGATGCACAAAATACCGATGTTGTCTTTGCAGAAAACTAGCACATATGATGAAGTCACTGAGTTCCTCGACAAAACTAGACAGTTCGGTGCTGATGAGCTGGGGTGGGTTCTGCAGGCCAAGTTGGACGGTTTAGCAATTGAAGCACGGTACGAAAATGGTGAGCTTAAGCAGTTGATAACTCGAGGTGATGGACATTATGGACAAGATATTTCATGGATAATTGAGTTTATGCGAGCCGAAATTAGAACTATTGATGGACTTCCGCTGAAGTTGAAGGGGGAGCTCAGTAATGCAACTATTAGTTTGAGAGGCGAGATATTCATGACAAAGGAACAGTTCGCGTTTATAAATGAACAACGGTGGGCTTGTGCTTCGTTCATAAATAATGTACGCGAAAAGCTCAACGAGCAGAAGAAGAAAACGAACATGATGCGTACTGAGCAAGAAAAAGTGCGTCAAGTAAAGTTGATAAACGAGGATTCTGTTCGTCTGAAAACTGCTCGAAATGCGACTGCAGGTCAGTTGAATCAAGATGTGCAAAATGTCTACAAGAAAATTCAGTTGTTGAGGAAAAAGGTTGAGGATGGGCGCGTGCAGCCGACGGAAGATTACACCAGACTAGTAAGGCTTGCAGAAGAGTTGCTAGGAGGTGCGGGTGCTAGATAGTTTTGTTGCCATTGACTTTGAAACTGCCAACAAGGACCCCCGTTCGGCCGTGCAGGTTGGCGCAGTGCGCGTCGAGAATGGCGAACTAGTTGATAACTACGAGTCGCTGATTCTGCCAGAAGATGAATACAGCGAGTACACCAATTACTTCCCGAATTGCGCAAATGTTGTTGAAATTCATAAGGAGGCTCTAAAATGCGGGCGCAGTTGGCCGCTGGTGTATAAGGAACTTGAAGAATTTGCTCGCGGCATGGATTTTGTCGCACATAATGCCACATTTGACCGCCGCTGTTTGTATTCGCTGAACAAGCACTTTGACATTGACGACTACCCGCCATTTTGGGACACTTATATGAACGCGCGCCGATTGATTCGCGATGAAGTTGAGAACTACAAGCTTGCAACTCTTAGTTTTTTCTACAACTCGACGACGCCTAGTGAATATGAAATTAAGGGGCACAGTGCGTTTTACGATGCTGGATTGTGCGCAAAACTTTGCCTAAAAATACAGGAGTTTGGCAAATTGAAGCCGATGGGGTTACCCAGTAGTGAGAACTTTCGTCCACCGTCACTTTCTGAACAGGATATTTTTGATGCACAAGTTGCCAGATTACTGCTAGAAATTGAACCGAAGTCCCGCATGACATTTTTGGCATACATTTTCGCAGAAGAGGTTAATATAAAACTTGAAGAATCTGAAAAGTTCGGTTTCAAGAATGTCATTACTGCAACACAAAGAGAATTCGGTGAGTCAGTTTATGCGAGTAGTTATGCAAAAGTACAAGAAAAACTTAAACGCTTTGGTAAACTACGAGAAGAGAATAAGTTGTCGCTGCCAACGGACGGAGTAGTTATCAAGTGCGTTGATGATGCAAGAATTTCGAAGTTGATGGGGTTCACAGCGCATCATCCGTCATCGCAGATTGCGTTCAAATATCCACCAGTTAGTGCATTAACTACTGTGAAAAGCATCGAGGTGAGTGTTGGAAGAACTGGTAGGTTGTCGTTTCGTGCAAAATTTGAGCCAATTGAACTAGACGGTGTGAAAATCCAGTACGCAACACTTCATAACGCAGTCTGGCTGAAGGAAAAAGGTGTGCGGATCGGTTCTGTGGTAAAAGTTGTCCGGGCAAATGATGTTATTCCGTATGTGAGCACAGTTGTTTCAAATTCTACAACTACTAGCGCCTACGTTCCTCCGAGTGTTTGTCCGATGTGCGAGACTCCGATCAACAAAGACACCCTGCTCTGGAGGTGCCCGAATGATGACTGCACCTCGCGCGTGCACTCTGCTCTTGAGGTTGCAGTTTCACGCAAGTTCCTGAATATCGACGCACTTTCAACTGAAACGCTTGCGGATTTGATAAACTCTGGAGTTGTGCGGGATATAGGTGACATTTTTGCGCTTACTGAAGATGCGTTGGCTGGTTTGGTTGTAGGAAAAAGAAATACTGAAACAAAAGCGTACAAGAAGAATGCGAATCTTTTTGGTGAACAAGATATTAACATGAACCTGTATTTAGGCGCGAAAACTGCAAGAACTATAATGCGCGGAATTGTGCGCGCGAAGAATGCTCCACTGCACAAGATTTTGGCAAGTCTCAACATTCGTCTACTAGGGTTGGAGGTCGCGAAGAATCTGGTGCGGCATTTTGGCAGCATTGATGCCATTTTATCTGCGACCTACGATGAGTTGATTCAAGTTCCACTAATTAGCGAAACCAAGGCGGTTGTATTTCTTGAACAGTTCGGAAAAAAGCGTGCAGTTGTTGAAAAACTGGCGTCGCACGGAGTTAAAGCACTCAAGAATTCGGTAAGTATTGGGAGTAATGGCGCGCTGACTGGTCATACAGTTGTTGTTTCTGGGGGTCTGCCCAATATGACGCGCGAGGAAGCATTTGACAGGATTGAGGAACTAGGCGGTGACACATCTTCAACGGTTTCTGCGAAGACAACTTTGTTAGTTGCTGATAAAAATTCCACTACCAGCAAAGTCAAGAAAGCAAAAGCACTTGGTGTTAAAATAGTTGCACCAGATGAGTTCCTGAAAATCTACGGAATTAAAAAGTAACTGAGGAGTGGAGAATTGAGGTGTAGTGGGTTTAGAATTCTGTGAACTACTGGAAAAAGAGTTTGATGCATGCGCCAGATCGTTTGCTGGCGGTGGTTTTTGCCAATCTACCAAAATGGGAAATCTGCGGAAATTGCTAGGGTTTGAGGTGCATTATTATGGCGTTAAAAATTCTGGAGAAAATGAACTACTGGCCGCAGCGTGCATGACAATTAGAAAATCATCAAGTCCGCTTTTTGGCATTCTGAGGAAGTTACGGCTGGATAATTGGGCAAAAGCAGTTTTGGCAAAGTTCAACATTTATCACCAAAAAGCCGAAGTCTACGGGGGTCCTCTAGTGAATCAGGACTTACACAATGCGGATCAAGGCGTCGCCACACGAAAAGAGGTGTGGCACTTTCTTGTGCGGAACTTGAAAGAGGTTGCAGCAAGTATGGGCGCCTCGAAGTTGTGGTGTAATCCGAACATGGTTGTACGTCATCTTGACTTGTGCGGCAAGTTCGTTAGCAGTGGAGAAGTAAGCAAGGAGTTCATGAAGACGCTGGGCTTTTACGAAACTGCGCCCATTTCGCCCGCATTTCACTATAAAAAGGACCTGCAGGAATATGCATCAGTTCAGGAGCTCTTCAGTTCATATGCTGCAAAAACACGTGCAGAAATCCGCGCCGCACAAAACAACTGCCTGAGTGTGCGCGCGCTTGAAAAAACTGAACTCGTAGTTTTCAGCAAGATTCTCGAAGCAACTGGACAAAGACAAGGGTTTGCTTCGCGAGGTCTGGAATATTATGAGGCGTTCTACGATGTATTTGCCCGAAAAAACAGCGGTGAAGATTTGAAATCTGCGCAGTTTCTGGTCGTCGAAGCAGATTTTGCAAAACTTCATGCACATTTGAGCACAAGAAAAGAACAGTTGATAAATCAAATCAGAAAATTGAACGGTAACTCCAGAAAAGTAGGCGCAAAAAAGGAACTAGAAAATCAACTGAAAGCGGTCGAAAAAAGACAAAAAAAATACAGCCGTGAGTTCTTAAATTGCGAAACTCTTCCAGTGTGTGCCGGTTTATTCGTGTGTGCGAACCGTGAAATGGTTTACTTGTTCGGCGGTTCACTGGCTGAATATATGGACTTGAAGGCGGTATACTTCCTGGTGTCTGGACAACTGGAAAATGCGTACAGTAGAGGGCTTGAGGTTTTCAATTTCTACGGAGTTGGACCGAATTTCGCACTGGGAGCACCTGAATACGGCGTACTTGCATTTAAGCAGGGGTTTGGCGGACGAATTGATGAACTAATCGGGCAGTGGGTGTTGCCGCTGCAGTAATCGAGGTGCGCAATCATGCGAGGTGCTCAGTTGAAAAAGGTGCTCGCACAAAACAGTGCTCACTTTGCTCGCGTGGTAATTGCGCTGATCCGTTGTCGCTACTTGTTCGGTAATTGTGCTGTTTGTGCGCCTGTTGGAATGTAGAATTGCACAAACTGCACAGTACTCTCGTAGATGAGCCAGCCACGCCCCGCACACAAGTTCGCGTTAACGATCTTGGGGAATTCAATCCTAGTGCTCTGTGAAACTGGACGCTTCATCCGCAGTTGTGCCCAAAAATACAGTAGTTTTAATCTTCTTCAGTTCGCTTGACAAACTCCAGTTCGATTGCAGCACCTCAAAAGCCGTTGTTATCAGCATCAACTTTTTCAACTTCTTGCAGTTTTCAATTGCCGCAGAAATTTCGCGGATCTCGGAATCTACAACATCTGACTTGATGTCGATAACTTCCACTTCAGTTTTTATCAGCAACTCGCACTGTGTAGACATTGAATTAACAAGTATCGTAAGTCCGCTTTGCCTTTTGCCAACTAGTAAAATTACATTGCTTGAATCCAAAAATTCATCTAGTTTTATGCACACTTCCTGCAAGTCCTCGAAGTCAACACCAAGTTTGAGCTTCTTATTGCCATCAGCTTTTCCGCCCTTAAACTGCGCGTTCGGTAGTGAGATTTTAGTTGGAAGACATGGAACTTCTTCTGGTTTATGCAACTGCTCAAGTAGTTTGGCGACGCTTGGTGAAATATTTGATGCATTCGCAAAGTTGAATTTCATGTCCTTCAAAATATGTACGACCAGCTGGTGACTCCGCGCTGAAGAGATTCTTCGAAACTCCTAAATATGCGTAGTCTGTTTCTCCTGCAAGTTTTAGGCAAATGCGTCTCAAGAAGTAGCTTTGAAGTGTGTTGTTAATGCCGTTCGGGCGGCTCTGCGACGCAACAACCTGCACATTATACGCATTTGAATTCATCAGCGCGCTTTGAAGTAGTTGCATAGTCTGCCAGTTGCCAGTTGTGTCATACTCCTCCCTGAAGATGTCAATGCCATCGATTATTATGCACTTTCTTGCTGTATTGTGCGGCAAATCTTTGAGAAGTCGCCAAATGCGCTCTTTATCCGTGAAGTCTATGATGTCTGCAACTGCTGTTGTTTCCGTGTTGAAGTGTGGCGTGAGCAGTTGATAATGTGGATGTTGATGGCGTTTTTCTCCAGATTCTGCAATTTTCTGGTCATTGCGATAACTTCAAGTGCATTTGTTTTACCAGCACTAGCAGCACCGGTTATCAAGATGTTCTCCTGTGGTAATTCCAGTTGTTGTTATTTTTGCTTTTCTGGCTCGTCAATTTGTCCAATACTATCGATTTTTAGCTGAATATTTGCAGGCAGTGGATCCCAACTATGGGCGAAAAGGCTTTGATAACTTGCCAATTTCGAAGGCATTTTGAATAGTTTTCGTAATCTGCTCAATAAATCTGGGCGCTGTTGTTGTGCATTCTGCGG
>AXYY01000110.1 GCA_000485475.1 Candidatus Ancillula trichonymphae ImTpAt | reverse complement strand
GTTGGTTACTTTAGGCTAACTCGTAAGCGCGTCTTCAAGATGGCACCAATCCACCACCACTTCGAGCTGAAAGGTTGGACTGAGGTTAATGTTGTGATAAGGTTCTGGATAATTTCCGCTCTTTGTGCGGGTGTTGCACTATCGGTGTTTCACGGTGGATAGTTGCAAGGGATGATTTTTGATTAAGGAGTAGAATACAGTATGGCAGATGGTTACAAAATTGAAAAAACAACTCAGAGGTTTATTTCTGCAACTAGAAACGAACAACTCAAGTTCAGATCTAGATTTAATACTCAGCTAGAATTGATTAAATCAGGTGTGGATAACTATGCAACTTCTGCGAGCAGTAGTGCGGAAAAACACGATGACGAAAACTGCGTGGAGAAACAAAACAGCAAGAAGAAGGCGCTAGAAGTTCAAAAACAGTTCGAGAATTTTGAACCACAAGATAAACAAATTCTGCTGTTGGGCCTTGATTTTGCGGGTAAGCGAATACTAGAACATTTGCAAAATATGCAGCTGAATATCCGCTCATTTGATGAACTGGCTGAAGAGGCCGATCTACGCTCGCGTAATGACTTGAGAGTGACTGACTTCGACCTGATTATTACAACTTCGGCGTTTGATCCACAGGATTCTATTATTCAAGAGGCACTTACGAGGGGCGTTGTTGTGTGGTCTGAACTAGAACTCGCATGGCACTTGAGGTCGAACAATTCTGGTACTTTGCGTCCAACTCCCTGGATCGGCATTACGGGAACTAGCGGTAAATCTACAACAATTGAAATCTGCAAGTTAATGTTTGAGCAGGCGCGGTTCGATGTGCAAGTTGCAGCTGAGGGTAATATTCTGGATGCAGTTTTTAATGAGCACTTGGACTTCGTCATTATTGAAGTTTCTAGTTTTCTACTACAATTTGCATACAACTTCTCCTTTGAAGTGTCCGTCATTTTGAATATTGACGAAGATCATATCAACTGGCACGGTTCGCTTGATGAATGTGTGCGTGTGAAGAGTAAAATCTTCAACAACACTTTGAGGTCATGCATATTCAACGCAGATGACGCGGACGCACACCGTATTGTGCAGGAGGCTGATGTTCTTGAGGGTGCTCGTGCAATCGGTTTCACTCATCATTCACCGGGGCGTTCGATGATCGGACAAGTTGCTGGATTGGTTACTGATCGCGCATTTTATAAGGACGATGCTGATCCTTTGAGGTACTTGTATGCCAATGAAGTTGTAGATTTGAACAAGTTCCCGCACCTTCAGAACCCAGTTGGGCAGTTGCCATCTTATCTAGTTGATGACATTGTTGCTGCTGTTGCAGCTGCGAGGACTTATGGAGTTGATGCGCACGATATATCTGCGGCAATTGAGAAGTTCAAGTACCCGAAGTCGTCGAACCAGTTAATCTACAGGCGCGAGTTGAAAAAAGAGGTGGAGTATGGAGTTGGTAGTATATATTATGTTGACAATACGAACAGCAACAACTCGTATTCTGCGGAATCTGTAATGAAAACCTATCCGTCAAAAAGTGTAGTTTGGATTTCTGGTGGAGGTGCAAACGGCGTCAATTACAACTCATTTGTGATGCGTGTGGCTCCGTATATTAGTGCTGCAATTATTATTGGAGATGAGACGGACATGATTTGGCGTGTACTTCGCAAGTACGCCGTTGAATTACCCGCATATAGAATTGAGCCGCAGCCGTTTTGCGACGCGGTCACTCGCGCACTTGAAAAGGCCGATGAGCTGGTTTTTGAGAACCAGACTATTTTACTTTCACCTGTATCTAGATCTGGGTTCAAGTGTGGTACACAAGAGGATTTGGTTGAACAATTGAGGGTACACGTTGAGAAGTTGATGGCAAAAGTACCTGAAAATGCGGCGCGAAGAGGTTTCTAGTGGTTGATGAAAAACATCAGGGTCAAAGTTTAACCAAGCACTTTGCATTTAACTACTACTTACTGCTCGCTCCAACGATCTTTCTTGTGGTTTTTGGTCTCTGCATGGTTTTTTCTGCGTCCTCAGTTTCGCAAATGCAACAAGGTGAGTCCGCTATTAGTTTGCTGCTGAAACAAATGGTTTTTGCGATAATTGGATTGGTTGGTATGTTCGCATTGGCAAATGTCTCCATTGAAGTCTACAGTAGATTTTCCAACTTGCTCATAATTATCGCATTTGGACTACTTGCAGGAACATTTGCGTTTGGTCGCGCAGCTGGAGGAAACAACAACTGGTTGCAAATTGGATCAGTTTCATTTCAACCGTCCGAGCTCGCGAAGTTGGCGGTTTCAGTATGGCTTGGTGTTCAGCTTGCGAAACTTGTCCGAGATGGGCAGATCAATAACATTAGAAGTTTGCTGGACAAGAAGATATTGCTCGGGGTCTGTGGCGTTGTCGGTTGTATTCTGGCTGGTAAAGATTTGGGAACTACCATGATATTTCTGGTGATTATTTTTATACAACTCTTCATTGCTGGTGTTCGAAAACGTTACTTGTTCATTACATTTTTACTAGGGTCGGCTCTGTGTGCGGTATTCGTGTTAATTAGTGGGAATCGAAAGGCGCGCATTTTAGGCAACTACACAAACTGCGGAGGAGATACTCAACATTGGTGTTATCAAAGTACGCACGGTAAATACGCTCTTGCAACCGGTGGTATTTGGGGAGTCGGACCAGGCGCGAGCAGAGAGAAGTGGTCATATCTGCCAGAAGCGCATAATGACTTCATATTGGCAATTATCGGTGAAGAGTTGGGAGTTGTTGGAACACTTACTGTGCTTATCTGTTACGGGCTCATGATTTGGACGATGTTTCATGTCGTTATGCGCAACAACGATCTCAGATGCCGCATTATTACTGCTGGAATTATCGCCTGGATTGCGGGGCAAGCAATCTTCAACATTGGAGCAGTTTTGACATTTCTACCAGTTATTGGAGTTCCACTTCCGCTGATTTCATACGGAGGTACTTCGCTCATCTCAGTACTTTGGGCACTAGGAGTTGTCATGTCTTTCATAAAAATGGACGCCCGCATTTTCACCGGTACTTCAAAACGGTACAAGAAACAGGCAAAAGATGTCATAACTGTACTGGACAATGGGGTTAGCAGGTGAGCGAAAAGTTGTATATTAAGAATATTGAACAACTGCGGATTTTTGCTGCTGAGTTTGCTTCAACGCTCAAAGTTTCAACCGCTGTATTTTTGATTGGGCAGATGGGCGCGGGCAAGACGACATTTACCGCACATTTGGCGCGAGCACTGGGAGTTAAGGAGCGC
>AXYY01000109.1 GCA_000485475.1 Candidatus Ancillula trichonymphae ImTpAt | reverse complement strand
AAACCCGAGAAATAACACTTATCATGTCGTTACCGAACTGACTTGTGGACGTGAAGATAACGATAATTTTCGTCCTGATATCACGATTTTTGTCAACGGTTTGCCATTGTCGTTCGTTGAGGTTAAGAAGCCTAACAATCCTGAAGGCATCAAAGCTGAGCGCGATCGCATCAATACGCGTTTCAAAAATGATAAGTTCCGCAAATACATCAACATCACGCAACTGCTGGTTTTTTCCAACAACATGCAATATTATGACACACAGGACAAGATCAACTCCAAGGCGCGTTTTATGCTACAACTAGTAAATCCAAAGCCCTCTTTAACAACTTCCGCGAGCAGTTGTATTCGGAGTTGATTGATGACATCAAGCCAGAATTGACCGAAATTGAAGATTTCATTCTCAAAGACAACAATCTTCAAGTTATCAAGAACAACGAGGAATATTTAACAAATAAGTCCAAAGAAACGCCAACAATTCAATTCTAACTTCGCTTTTTACACCACATCGTTTACTTAATTTACTACGTTTCGGCATCGCTTATGTCTGCCATCCGGACGAGGATACAGGTGAAGTCAAACTTGAAAAGCACATCATGCGTTACCCACAACTCTTTGTCACACACACCAAAGCCATCGAAAAAACTCTTGAAGCTGGCAAAAAACGCGGCGTGATTTGGCATACACAAGGTTCGGGCAAAACTGCTTTCGCATATTTCAACATCCGTTATCTCACTG
Organism: Candidatus Ancillula trichonymphae ImTpAt; assembly: GCA_000485475.1. Classification (GTDB taxonomy): domain Bacteria; phylum Actinomycetota; class Actinomycetes; order Actinomycetales; family Bifidobacteriaceae; genus Ancillula; species Ancillula trichonymphae. The sequence continues at coordinate 2,882 of AXYY01000109.1, read as the reverse complement.
ACTATTTTGCAAAAAGAGGAGTGATTCCGCGTTTCTATTTCATTGGTGATCGCATTGACCTGCTCACTCAGGCACAAGATGAGTTTTCTTGGCGTGGACTTGATGTTCACACAGTGCAAACAAGAGATGAACTAATCGCTGATTTCAACTATAACTCAATAAATCTGGTATTACGATTGTCAACATACAGAAGTTCAATGAGGACTTGCGAGTTCGTGACGATTCCGGATATGACATAAATGTCCAACGAGTATTCTTTCTTGACGAAGCACACCGTTCTTATGATTCGCGTGGTTCATTTCTTGTTGATCTCTATAATTCTGACAAAAATTCGATTAAAATTGCTCTCACTGGAACGCTACTTATCACCTACGACGAGCAAGTGAACGACGAAGAAGGTGAAACGGAGTTTGGTAAAAAGTCTAATGCGAAAACGACACGTAATATCTTTGGTGATTATATTTATAAATACTACTACAACAATTCAATCAAAAATGGCTACACCGTCCCGGCTTATTCGTGAAGAACTTTATGCTCATAAAAAGTTCGTTGGTTCAATGCTAGACTATATTATTAAAGATTTTGAGAATTCACGAGTCCGTTTTGATGACAATACAATTGGTGCGATGGTAGTTTGTGACAGCTCTGATCAGGCCCGCAAAATGTTTAAGCAGTTTGAGAAACGCTCAAATGAACACAAACTGACTTCTATATTAATCTTATACATAACGAAGACAGCAAGGAAGTCCCAACACTCACATAAAAGCTTTCCGTAAAGGTGTTGTCGATGAATTGCTGGGTAAAGGTTGATGTAGTGTTTGTTTATTCAATGCTTCTTACTGGTTTTGACGCACCGCGAGTCAAGAAATTTTATCTTGGTCGAGTTATCCGCCGTCATAATTTGCTTCAAACTCTCACCCGCGTTAAACCCATATGCAGATTTCAAGGTTGGCTACGTTGTTGATTTTGCCGATATTACGAACGCGAATTCGACGCGACCAATAAGGCGTATTTCCGTGAATTGGCAACCGAATATGGCGATAGTTTAAGTTTAGATGGTGAAAATACGCAAAATATCTTCTTCGGATCACTCTTTATGAGTAAGGAACAACAAATTGACACAGAAGTAGAAAATATCAGGAACACCCTGCCCCTACCCTATGACATGTCGAACATGGAGGTTTTTAGCCAGCAAATTACCAGCATCACTGACTAAGTCGAACTGTATGCTGTTCGTAGAGCTCTGCTTGAATCACAAAACATCTACAACGTTGCGAAACTCACCGGGCACACTGATGTGACGGACAAACTGGACTTCAAAAAACTTGCCAAACTACTCACCGAAGTTAGCAATCGCGTTCACTTGCTCAATCTCAAGAATGCTATCAAAAATGGCTCAAAGAGTCGTGAACTGTTAAATCTTGCAATGGAAGACTTGATGATCGACTTCATGAAATTGAAAGAGGAAGAACTGAAACTTATCGGTAATGATTTAGTGGAGACTGGTAAGAAAGTTCAGGAGGAATTCAACCGTAACTGGAATCCGAAAAGTGCAGAGTATGTTTCGCGCTGTATGAAGAATTTACACGATTACTTTCCCCACAGCGGATTGAACGACCAGAGATGGGAATCAGCGAGATGAAACGGATTTCGCGCGAGTGAATGAAGTTATTTGACGAAATTCGTGAGTTGAACTGCCAGAATTCACTGGTTCTAGCAAAATTCAACGGTAATGTAAAAGCGCGCGAGTTTATACGATGTCCGATGATCATCTAGAAAGGCGCCCACACTTTTTAACCAGCTACTTCTTGACCTGATAAAATCTGCAAAAGATAAAATTGACGGCCAAGTGATGAAGAATCGTGACTACTAGATAAGCTACACTCGCCACGAAATTCGGCAATTAGTCTTACAGAGCTTTGATGAAGGCGAGAAAACTTTGACGACAAAAATCCTTGATAAAAATTTCAAGCCTACTGATTGACGAATACATAAGTGATACGAAGGAAAAAGCTCACGGACATGATAAATTACAACCAGACCACACGCGATTTGATCGATGACTTGAAGGCGACCTGTACCAGTCTCATGGTCTCGCGGTAATGACAGTAACAAGTATAAAGTCATCACGCAGAGTTTTCTTTATAAATTCTTGAACGATAAGTTTATCTACGACCTAAAAGAGAAGTATCTAGAGCTTAAAAATCAAGAAAACCTCAGCGAATATCTCGGCAAAATGTCTGAAGATGATTATTTGATGAAGATTGCGCGACTTGATGCGGGGTGCGCGAAATTGAAACCACAGCATCTGCTTGAAAATCTGTTCAGAAATCAGAACAATGATGACTTCGCCAAACTTTTTGATGGCACTTTGAACGACATTGCGATTTTTAACAACGATATTTTCTCTGTCCATGACCAGAGCGGATCTAGTATCCGGTTTTTCGACGAGCAGCTGATTCAGCGCGCGTCGTTGCCAGTAGACATTCTGATTTTGCCCGAACAATTGTTAGCAAACTCGCCAACTCTAAATTTGACTTTGATACGATCTTTTCTCTGCCGGATTCGATTTTTTCTCAACGTTGTTTGAGTATATTGATCAAGGATTACAACAAAGACGGTGGCGGAAAATGTGTCGAGTATTACACACCTCGCGTTATCGCGAAAATCATGGCGAAAATCCTGATTGGCGACGACGAACCATCAAACGTTACGGCTTATGATCCGAGCGCCAGTTCAGGAACGCTACTCATGAATATCGTTAGTCGAATCGAAACAGATAAGTGCACAATTTATAGCCAAGATATTTCACAAAAATCCTCGAACTTGCTCCGACTAAACCTCATTTTGAACAACCTTGCGCATTCTATCAACCACATCGC
>AXYY01000108.1 GCA_000485475.1 Candidatus Ancillula trichonymphae ImTpAt | reverse complement strand
GTGAAGTTAGTGCGAAAGCTGGAGAAATTTGGAACTCCATCACGCACAAGAAACCTGACGAGAAACCTGCAGAATCGCCGAGTACCTCCGCAGATGCTAGTGCGAGCAGCAGCGATACTCCGGCTGCTAGCGCGTCAACTGCCGCACCAGCAAGCCCGTCTGAATCTCCTCCGTCCGCATCTGCAAGTGCAAGTCCTAGCCTTAGTAGTAGTGCGTCGGCGGAAAACAAATCCGAAGATAAGAAGAACGAGAAGAAGGACGAACACAAGAGAGCAGATGCAGTTAGTTTTCTGCCGAAGTTCGCACTTGACCTGGCTGGTGGAACTCAAATTATACTAACTCCGCAGTTAGAAGGCGGCCAAACGGTTGATGACAAGGCGCTGGATCAGGCGATTGGGGTCATTCGTCAGCGAATTGACGCTTCTGGTGTTGCAGAATCGGAGATCAACAAGCAGGGTAGTAGTAATATTGTTGTTGGAATTCCTGGCGAAACTCCATCAAATGAGACAATTAACTTGATTTCTAAAGCTGCTCGTATGCGTTTTCGTCCAGTTTTGATAATTGGTGGTGCGGCTGAGAAGTTTTACAGTGCGGCACTTGGGGCAAAATCAGCACTTGCGAGTCCAGATACCTCGAAGCTGGACAAGAACGGTGGCGGAAAGTATTCTGAAGATGAAATTAAGGCATTCCAGGATGAAGCGAACCAGAAGGACAAAGCAACTTATGAGAGTCAACTAGCTTCAGATTCTGCTGGTGACACTTCGAAGTTCAGTCAGATTACTGCGGATGACATCAAGAAGTTCGATGAGTTGGACTGCTCAAAGGAGGAGAATCGTAAAGGTGGTTCAGATGATCCAACGGACAAGATTTTGGTAACTTGCTCGCACGATGGGATTGGTAAATATGTTCTCGCACAAACTGCTGTTGAAGGTTCTGGAATTTCGCAGGCGAGTTCTGGAATGGGTACCAACTCGAACGGTAAGTCAACCGGAGAATACAAGGTGTTCTTGAAGTTTCATGATGTTGAAGACAACAACTTCATCAACATCACTGACCAGATAAAAGTACTAGATTCGCCTCGTAACCAGTTCGCAATTGTGCTGGACAGTTTGATAATCTCGGCCCCGAGCGTTGAGAAAATTACAACTTTCACGCCTGGCAACGGCGTTGAGATTTCAAGTGGAAGTAGTGGAAATTCGCGTGAGTGGGCGAACACGCTCGCAAATCAGCTGTCATTCGGTTCATTGCCCATGAGTTTCAATGTTGATTCAACTGAGCGCGTTTCAGCAACTTTGGGCTCAGAGCAACTTGAAAAAGGGTTACTCGCAGGCGTGTTCGGTCTTCTACTCGTGATTTTGTACTCGTTGTATCAGTACCGCGCATTAGGTCTGATTACCATTGGTTCACTTGGAATCGCATCAATCATCACTTACGGTGTTATCCTTCTACTTAGTTGGATAATTGGCTACAGACTTTCACTTCCTGGTGTGATTGGGTTGATAGTTTCAATTGGTATTACTGCGGATTCATTTATCGTCTACTTTGAGCGTATTCGGGATGAGTTACGCGACGGGCGAAGTCTAAATTTGGTAGTTTCGCGCGGTTGGAAACGAGCGCTGCGAACAATTCTGGCATCTGATACTGTCAACATTTTGGCGGCTGTGATTCTGTATGTGCTTGCAGTTAGCGGAGTTCGTGGTTTCGCATTTACACTTGGTCTAACGACTTTCATTGATTTGTTCGTTGTTTGCATGTTCACGCACCCGGTTGTTGTTTTGCTCTCGAGGATGCGCTTTTTCCGCGCCGGTCATCCAGCATCTGGACTTTCCGCGTACTCCCTGGGCGCTAAGGATGCTGAGAAGTTCAGGAGGTTAACTAAAGAGGAGAAGTTGGAGCTTAAGAGGTCCGCAAAAGTGCAGACGAAGACCGGTGTTAAATCTGCGAAGAAACTCAAGGAAGACAACAAGAAGAAAGCAAAACTACACCGCAAGAAATATGAACTTGAGATGCACAAACGAGCGGCGCTTTTGCGTGCAGGTGCGGTTGCTGAAGATGTGGCAAACGTGGAGTTGACAATTGCTGAACGTGCGGCACTTGCGGAGGGCAAGGACTTGAAGAAGTTGGCCAAGGCGTTCGAAATTACTCCGGAAGTTGCTGAAGACGCTGAGTCAACCGTTGATCAGGCACCTGAAAAATCTGGAAAATCTGCGGCGAATTCGAAGGCCAGTTCAACAGCAACAAAAACAACTGCCAAGAGGACTGCAAGTAAATCAGCGAATGCAGCGGATGCTCCCAAGCGACGCAGAAGGCCACCGAAAGTAGTAGTTGAAGAGAATAAAACGGTCCTAAAGCAAAGTACTGCAGATGATAAGCAAGGAGGTTCGAATGACCGCTAGTATTACGAAAACTAAAGCCAAGACCAGTTGGGGGAATGCACTATACACTGGCGAGAAGAATTACGATGTTGTCAAATACCGTCGGCGTTTCTACGCAGTTTCGGTTCTGCTGTGTGTGTTCGCGCTTGCGGCGATCGGGGTTCGTGGATTAAACTTGGGCATTGACTTTACTGGCGGTTCTGAGTTCATAATTTCTGGAACTACTGAACATGATCAGGATCGTGCGATTTCTGCGGTTCACGAGATTGCACCGAATGATGAGCCTCTAGTTTCGAGCGTGGGGGACAATTCAATACGCGTGCAAACTGGCGCAATTGACGGTCAGGACAAAATTAATAGTCTGCGCGATAAGTTGGTAAGTGCGTACGGTGTTTCAAATGATAAAGTTTCGAACACTACGATTGGTCCAACTTGGGGTGCATCTGTTGGTTCAAAAGCACTTGAAGGGCTGGTTGTGTTCTTAATTGCAATTGCGTTGTTTATGTCTGCATATTTCCACTCAGTGCAAATGGCAGCAGCTGGAATTGTCGCACTTTTGCATGACCTGATAATTACAGTTGGAGTTTATGCAGTTGTTGGTTGGGAGATTACACCTGCATCGGTTATCGGTTTCTTGACCATTTTGGGCTACTCGATGTATGATACTGTTGTTGTGTTTGACAAGGTGCACGAGAACACTAGGGCGGTGTTCGCGCAGACTCGTTCAAAGTATTCTGAACTTGCGAATTTGGCTGTCAACCAGACACTTGTCCGTTCGATTAACACTTCAGTTGTCGCACTTTTGCCAGTTGGTGCGATTCTGTTCTTCGGAGTTTTCTACATGGGTGCGGGAACTTTGCGCGATATTGCACTTGCGCTTTTCGTAGGCATGGCAGTTGGTGCGTATTCATCAATTTTCTTGGCGACTCCGCTTGAAGTTTCTCTCCGCCAGTTCAGCAAAAAGATCAAGGCGCACAATCATAGCGTTGAAGTCGCTCGTGAAGAATTTAAGAAGAAACTTGCAGAATCTGGACAAGGAGTTAGTGAGGATGCTGTTAGAGTTGCCAAACTACTGTCAGGCGTTCGACTAGACAATATAGCACAACCAAAGCGGCGTAAGAAGAAATAGTGCTGTGAGTAATTATTTACTACCTGAAATTTCTTCGGTTGATGCGCAGATAATTCGTCTTGCGTCCACGTCGTCAATTTGGAATTTGTTTTTTTATCGCGATGATGTCACTGCAATTGAAGCGCAGATGGGTCCGATTCTGCATGAACTGCATACCAGGTACCCCAGAGCTCCACTTGAACCAGTTATGCAGGCGTTCCGTTTTGCGAGCTTGGCGCACCAGGGGCAGTTTCGCCAATCTGGTGATCAGTACATAACTCATCCTATTGCAGTTGCCAAGATTCTTGCGGATTTAGGAATGGACGTGCCCACGATCATGGCAGCACTTTTGCATGATACGATTGAAGATACAGATGTTACTTATGACGATGTGCGTGCACTATTTGGTGAGAATATTGAGGAATTGGTTAATGGAGTCACCAAGTTTTCTAAAGTTGAATATGGCGACAGCGCGAACGCGGAAACAATCCGTAAGATGATTGTGGCGATGAGCAAGGACATTCGTGTGCTGATTATTAAACTGGCAGATCGGCTTCACAACGCCCGCACCTGGAAGTTCGTTCCGCTAGAGAAGTCCGAGCGGAAGGCAAGGGAAACTCTGGACATTTATGCACCACTTGCGCACAGACTTGGGCTCAACCAGATAAAGCGTGAACTTGAAGATTTGTCACTCTTCGCGCTGCATCCGAAGGTGTACAACGAGATTGATAGACTTGTTGGCCTGTATGCGCCTGAACGCGAGAAGTTCATGGATAAAGTGCTCGGCGACATCAACGCAGTCTTGAACTCGACTGGAATCAAGGCAACTGTTTCTGGTAGGCCTAAACATTATTACTCAATCTACCAGAAGATGATTATCAAGGGGCGTGAGTTCAGGAACATTTATGACTTGGTTGGTTTTCGCATCATCACAGAAACTTTACTGGATTGTTACGCGGCACTTGGCGCCATACATGCGAAGTGGAATCACCTGCCAAACCGCTTCAAGGACTACATCGCCATGCCCAAATACAACACGTATAAGTCGATCCACACCACGATAATCGGACCTGAAATGCGACTAGTTGAAGTGCAGATACGCACGAGGGAGATGCATGAATTTGCGCAATTCGGAGTTGCTGCACATTGGAGGTACAAGCAAAAACATGTGTCCTTGAGGCAAAGAAGTACTAAAGATGAGAGTAGTGAATTTAACTTCAGTGAAGAGAGCATGTCCTGGATTAAGCAGATAATTGACTGGCAAAAGGAGACTGATGATCCTAGAGAGTTCTTTGACGCACTACGGTTCGATTTGAATTCCGATGAAGTGTATGTATTTACTCCAAAAGGGTATGTTTTGGCATTACCGATCCACTCCACACCAGTTGATTTTGCGTATTCTATACATACTGAAGTTGGTCACAAAACTATGGGCGCAAGAGTGAATGGACGGCTAGTTTCTCTTGATTCTGAACTGAAAAATGGGGACACCGTTGAAATCTTGACAACGAAATCTGAAACTGCAGTACCGAATCGTGATTGGTTACTGTTCGTGAAAAGTCAGCGTGCTAGGAATAAAATCCGCGCGTGGTTTGCCAAAGGTAGAAGAGAATCAGACATCGAAAAGGGCAGGGACATTTTAGCAAAGGCGTTCAGAGGCAAAGGTGTTCCGGTCAGGCGCGTATTGACGCACCAAATACTTTCGGAAACCTCCGACGAGCTCAAGCAATCCAGCATTGATGAATTGTACAGATCGATAGGTAATGGAAATGTTACAGCAATCGCAGTTTTGGGACACATCTTGATGAAATTGGGCGCGGAAGTTACTAATGAAATTGTTGACGAACCAACGGCTGCGAGCCACGTTAGCGACACAGTTGTGGCTGAGACTAGTCTTTCTTCGAAGCGCCTAGTTAATCCGGGCATTGCTGTTTCCGGAGTTGAGGGTGAAAATGATGTGTGGATTAAACTTGCCAAGTGCTGCACGCCCGCACCTGGAGATGAAATCGTCGGCTTCGTCACAAAAAGTCAAGGTGTTTCTGTGCACCGAGCAAACTGCTTCAACCTCGCTGTTCTTCGAGAGGACAACGAACCAGGTCGTTTTGTTGACGTTAACTGGATTCAGGGCGTTTTTCGTTCGTTCGTGGTGCAGATTCAGATTGAGGGTCTTGATAGACCGAAGCTTTTGGTTGATGTTACGAAGATCCTGGGCGATAACCACGCGAGCATACTTTCCGGGCAGATTGAAACGACCAAGGACCGCGTTGCACTCAGCCGCTGGACATTCGAAATTGGCGACTTGCAGCACCTTGTAATTCTGATGACTGCAATACGCAAGATTGATGGCGTATTTGATGTCTACAGAGTTTCTGGTAAGAGGATGCCCGAGAAGAAATAGTACGGCACTTGTCACCGTATTATTGCGCTAATAGTTGCACATCCGAAGTTCCACAAACTGAACTCTGTGTGCGAGGTAAGAATACAAATTGAACCGGGTGCGAGACTCTCGAAGAGTTGTTTTGTGCTGGACTTCTTTTGGTTCACTTGTGCGCCACCAAGTAAAAATGCGAGTAAACTTATCGACGGGTTATGCCCAACAACTGCGCAAACTTTACTACCAGTTTTGTGCGTGTACTGCTTGATAATGTCCAGCATTTCGTTTTCATCTGCATTGTACAGGTCCTGGTTGTAAAAAATATCACCAACTTCGTGCTTTTTGAATACATCAAGAACTATCTGCGCAGTTTGCAGAGTTCGGGTGGCACTAGAACTTATCAGCAGATCTGGGACAATCTTGTGTTCATTTTTCAGATCTTTGGTATTTTTTACTACTACTTTTCGCCCCGAAGGAATCAGTTCTCGTTCGAAATCAGACGCATAACTGGAACTTTCCGCTTTTCCATGTCGAATAAGCACTAGCGTGTGCAATGGTACCACCATGTCCACATTATATCACAATTTTATCTACCACCTGGACGCCCGTATTCAATAGGTGAATGGAATTCCGCTGCGCGGAATACAAATAAACTTGCGCGATTTGCGCACAACCCCCGCACAAATACCCCACCCCCACAAACTTGTCCTCCCTTAAAATCTCCTTAAAACTCATAAAATAACTTAACAAGTGGGGGCA
>AXYY01000107.1 GCA_000485475.1 Candidatus Ancillula trichonymphae ImTpAt | reverse complement strand
TTCTGCAAAGTGTAAATGCTACAACCCACATATATCGGTTGCTACGCCTTACCCGGGAACAGAACTTTTTGAGGGGTGTATCGAAAATAACTATTTTGCAAAAGTCTTCGAATTTGATGACTTATTTATCAGAAGCTATATGATTCGAACTGAGAACTGGGATGAAAATGACCTAAGGAAAATATTAGTAAAAGGCCGGCTATATCTTATAATCAAAGCCTTGTTTGAAGACCCAGTTTTCATAATTAAGAAATTATATGAGAAGGTTAAGATCCTTAAACTGTTTTGTAAAACATGATTGGGAAAATACCATAGTAAAATTATGTGAATATACATTTGTTGTTGTAAGGGTAATAGGTGTTTAGCTTTCATACATTTAGTCCTTTTAAGTATATTCAAACAGCTTATCAAGATTGAATGGTAACAAAGGATAGAGTTTATTGGAATAGTATCGACAATGTCCGCAGAGGAAAAAATGATACAAGTATCAAGGCCTTCTATAGGTGTAGAGGAAATTAGGGAGATAGAGAAAGTATTTTCAACTGGTTGGCTAGGGCTCGGATCAACCGTTTATGATTTTGAAAAAGAATTACAAAACTTTATTGGCGCTTCAAATATAATTGCCGTTAATACTGGAACCAGTGCTCTTCACATTGCCCTTGAAGCATATGGTATAGGTCCAGGGGATGAGGTAATCGTACCTGCACTGACTTTTTGTGCAAGTATTCAAGTCATAACTGCACTTGGCGCTCATCCGGTATTTTGTGAGATAAAACCCGAGACTTTAAATGTTGATGTTACGGATATAGAAAATCGTATAAGCAGCCGAACCCGTGCCATAATGCCAGTACATTACTGCGGGCAAGCATGTGATATGGATTCACTGTTCCAAGCCATTGGAAAACGAGATATTAATATTATAGAGGATGCCGCTCATGCATTTGGTTCTTCATATAAAGGGAAGAGAATCGGAAGTTTTGGGGATGCAACTTGTTTTAGTTTCGATCCAATAAAAAACCTTACATGTGGAGAAGGTGGCGCAATTGCACTGTCAAATAGACTGATAGCTGAAAAGATACGTGTAAAAAGAATTCTCGGTATTGATAAGGATACTTGGCACCGTTATAAAAATGAACGAGCTTGGTTTTATGAAGTTACCACTCAAGGATATCGATATCACATGAGTAATATAAGTGCTGCAATTGGAATTGCGCAATTTAAAAAACTTGATGCTTTCATAAGTAGAAAAAAAGAAATCGTGAGACGGTATAATTGTGCATTTTCGACAATAGATGGATTGAGAGTACTTAATTGGAATCTTAAAGAGACCGCCCCTTTTACATATATTGTTAGAGTGCTAGGAGGCAGGAGAAATGCATTAATAGACTTTCTAAAGAATAAAGGAGTGGGCACTGGCATACATTACATTCCCAATCACTTGCACCCTTTTTTTAAAGAATTTGCAACGCCTCTACCAATAACAGAAAAAACCGGTGAGGAAATTCTCACACTTCCTTTATATTACGAGATGACAGATGACCAAGTAAGTATTGTAATTGATAGCGTTCTAGAATTTTTTAAACCCTAATTTTGGCTACAGGTGAAATTTATGTCACTAAATGTACAGAAGCATTCTATGATTATAACTAAGAATAGTAAAGGAAAGAGAAACGGTTGGCTTTTACCAATTTTTAATATCAACGATAAATTTGTAGATGAAGCACAACACCCTAAACAAGTCTACCTTACTGTGATTTCCCCGAAAGGAGTTAAGGGGCCACATTTGCATTTAAAAAGGTGGGGGTTATTTACCTGTATAAAAGGGAATGCAAAAATTATAATTAGAACAGAAAATGGATACGATGAGTATTTCTCAGGAGAAGACTATAATTTCGCTACAATCCAAGTGCCGGCTGGAACCCCAGCTGCTTTAAAAAACTTAGGTAATAGTGAAGCATATATCATAAACATGCCTTCACCGGCTTGGAGCATTGATGATCAGGATGAACATCCCGTATCGTTTGACGATTATTCGTTCGATTAGGGAGATAGGCTAAGTCAAATTAAGCACTTTATTTCGAGATCTATTGAATTTTGAAAGATTATAGCATGCCAAATGTAAGCGTTATCATGAATTGCTACAACGGAGCAGAGTTTTTAAGAGATGCAATAGATAGCGTTTATGCACAAACATATAATAACTGGGAAATCATTTTGTGGGATGACGACTCTGATGACAACACACGAGAGATAGCATCAAGTTATGATAAAAAGTTAAGATATTTTAAGGGACAAAAAGCAAAAAATTTAGGTGAAGTCAGGAATAGAGCAATCAGAAAAGCTAGAGGCAAACTATTAGCTTTTTTAGATCAGGATGATAAGTGGTTACCAAAAAAACTTGAGATGCAGATTTCTAAGTTTGATAGTGAAAATGTGGGATTGGTGTATTCAAACTTTTACTATTATAATAAAAAGACCGGAAGCAAGAATGTAGCTTTTAAAAAGAATTATGAACAAAAAAGAGAATTCAAAGATTTTTTGCGAAACTACAATATTAACATGCAAACTGCAATTATCAGAAATCTACCGGAAAATAGATTCAATCCTATGCTGACAATATCAGAAGAATATGAACTATTTATGCTGATCCTATCTAGAAGCAAAACGCGCTATGTATCAGTACCTTTGTCAATTTATCAAATCCATGACGGTATGCAAAGCCTAAAGAAAATTCATTTATATCCCTACGAAATGCAAACCGCATTAGAAACATTTAATTCGGAAATTGATGGATTTAAAGATAAATACAAGAGTGAAATACGGTATCTACGCTTCAAAATAGAATACTATAAAGCAAGAGCAGCCATGGCAGTAGGCGACCGGTCCAAGGCATTAGCATTATTAATTCACTCAGAAGGCTCCATAATAAAGAGAGGTTTTCTGGTTTTCCTTGTTGTTCTTGGTAAAAGGGTTTGGCACAAAATTCACGAAATAACTAATAGGTACCACTAGGGCCTATTTAGAATCCCAATATGTACAGTTTAGATATATCAATATTATTATTTATTGCCCCCATATCCATTTTGATTGCTTTCCCAATCAAACCGAAAAATCTCGTATACATGTATATAATCTTATGGCTGTTTTTCCCACATGGAATGAGAAGTATAGGAGGCTACTATCGTTTAGATACCAGCTTTTTCAGTTACTATTTTATATTAAAATCAATCATTGCAATATCTATAGCGTTGAGGGTTGCGATAAACCTGAAGCTTCTTTTAGCAGATCGGCACACTAAACAGCTGGCATACTGGGCTTTCATTTTTTGTTTATGTATTTGTATACTTGGCTATATAAGGCTCTCTTTTGGATACACCGAACAATGTAGCATTAATTTTGATTTGGGAGAAGCAGGCATCTACTTCATTTTAGATTCTTTTTTCAATGTTATTTTTCTGCTTGGTCTCATCACATACCTTCGTGATTACCAAGATATCGAGAAAGTGTTCTATCTCTTTGTATTTGCAGGGGTTTTGACAATAGCAGACTTTACCTTCTTATATAAGCTAAATTCAATAGGGTCAGTAACTCACGTAGTCCAAGGAGTTGATATCGGTGGACGATACCGCGGTATAATTATGAATGACTACGTTAGGATGGGACGATTTTGTATTTTAACCATTGGTGCCGGTTTGTATTTCTGGTTAACAAAAAAGAATTTAATTTGGCTATTACTTGCCATCGTTATGGCATTCATTGTGTTTCATACATATCAGCGGACTGCCATGATCATGGCGATCATTATATTTGCCTTTCCTGTAGTTTACTTGATTAAAATTCATGCTTCACGCTTAAATATGTTCCTTGTTTGCTCCTTGTTCATTTTAGTAATTGTGTCGCTTACTACGTTAGTAGTCTTTATACCAATGCCCGATTTGTATATAGGGGCAAGACAAGAAAATCTTTTAGATCCACGAAGTTCATATGAGCGTCTTTTTTTATGGCTCAATGGATTCCAACTTTTTAAAAAAAATATTCTGCTTGGCGTTGGACTTGGCGAAAGCCAGTACTGCTTAATTGAATTGTTGATAAGCTCCGGACTAAATTGGGCAATATTCGATACAAGCATAATCCACTACCAGACGCATTATGTTGCTAAAAGTGTTCATAATATGTATCTACAATTGATGGTGGAAACAGGTTTGGTTGGAACTTTTCTTTTAGCCTGGTGGGTTTTTCTATTTAAAAGGGTATGGACTAAGATTAAAAAAGGAGTATTGCATTCACCAAC
>AXYY01000106.1 GCA_000485475.1 Candidatus Ancillula trichonymphae ImTpAt | reverse complement strand
CGCGTTCACACCCATGGGCCCCGGTCGATACAGGGCAATTGTCGCAGATATGTCGTTGAAAACTGTTGGTTTCATGCGTTTGAGAAGTGTGCGCATTCCGTCACCATCAAGTTGAAAAACGCCCAATGTGTCGCCGTTACCGATCAGTTCAAAGGTTTTGGGATCATCAAGTGGTATTTTCGTCAAGTCAACTGCAGGTTTTCCTTGCTGGACGATGTTTTTCAGGCACGTCTTGTTAGTGTTCAAGTTTTTAAGCCCCAGGAAGTCCATTTTCACGAAGCCGAGATCTTCACAACCGTGTGCTTCAAACTGCGTAATTATCGCGTTATCATCTTGTCTGCGCCAGGTGGGGCAAATATCAGCAATTGGTGAGTTGGAAATTAAAACTCCAGATGCATGAACTCCAGTATTTCGAATCAGCCCCTCGATTTGAACAGCCATATCGGTAACCTTTTCATAATCTTCTCTTGAATTTACAACTTCGCGAAACTGTTCACCCTCCGCATATCGAGCATACTCTTTATTGCTCAGAAAGTCCTTAATCGAACCGTTTTTCCCAGCAACTGGCTCAGGATATGACTTGGAAAGTACATCACCGGTTTGGTAGTCGTACCCCATAATTCTGGCAGAATCGCGCAGAGCCTGCTTTGAAAGTATCTTGCCAAATGTAATTATTTGAGCAACATTATCAACTCCATAGCGCCCTGAGCAGTATTCAATGACTTGCTCGCGTCCACCTTCCTCGAAGTCTATGTCAATATCAGGAAGTGAAATGCGTTCAGGATTCAAAAAGCGCTCGAAAACCAGTTTGTGTTCAATCGGATCAAGTTCAGTTATACGCAACGCATATGAAACCAGCGAACCAGCCGCAGAACCACGGCCAGGACCAACGAAGATGTTGTTGTTCTTCGCCCACTTTACGAAATCGGCAACCACCAGAAAGTAACTCGGGAACCCCATCTTGAGGATTGTATCAATCTCGAACTCCGCCTGCTTTTGGTATTGGGCGTCCAAACCATCTGGAAAACGCTCATGAAGTCCATGTATAACCTGCTCGCGAAAATATTCTTCCTCAGTTTTTCCGTCAGGAATGGGAACGTGCGGCATAAATCTACCAACTTCTGGTTCAAACGAAACTGTACATCGTTCAGCAATCAGTAGCGTATTCGAAATGGACTCTGGAATGTCACCAAACAATTCATGCATTTGCTGGGCGCTTTTTACGAAGTACCCAGAGCCGTCAAACTTGAAGCGCCCGGGATCATCAAGATTACTACCCGAGTTGATGCACAAAAGAGCATCTTGGCGGATTGCGTCTTTTTCCTCAACATAATGCAGGTCATTGGTGGCTACTAGTGGCGCGCCTATGTCCTTAGCAATTTTCAACAAGTCTGTGCGCGTCAACCGCTCGAAGTCCGTGCCATGATCCATCAGCTCAACAAAGAAGTTGTCCTTGCCGAAGATGTCTTGCAATTCTGCGGCTTCTCGTCGTGCTTCTTTATACATTCCTAGTCGAAGATATGTCTGAACTGCACCACTAGGACAACCAGTTGTGGCAATCAAACCAGTAGAATATTCCGACAGCAGTTGACGATCCAAACGCGCCCACTTACCAAGCACACGATCCTTTGAGGCGATGGACTGCATCCAGTTCAGATTGTGCAAGCCCTGATTATTCTCAGCCCAAATAGTCATATGCGTATAACTACCACCCGCAGAAACATCATTTTTTCTACATGCACGATCCGCATCAGACGCACTATACGGACCGCCGAAGAACACCCTTGTGTTATCAAAACGGCTTGTTCCTGGAGTTACATACGCTTCTACGCCTAAAATTGCCTTCAACTTGTGCTTTGTGCAAGCGACCTTGGTGCAGTCAGGACAACCGGCGAACTCGGAGTTGCAGGCCCTCCATAAGTCGTAAGTTCCGTGTAAGACGCCATGATCAGTTACCGCAATAGCCTTTTGTCCGAGTGTTCGCACCTTCCTGACAAGATCATCAACTTGCGCGGCACCGTCCAACATAGAAAAATCCGTATGATTGTGCAAGTGAACGAAACCATCATTACTAATAGTCACAGCAACATTATAGCACAGCGAAGAGGTATCGAAAACTAGCGGTTTTCTGTGTTTATGGGGATGTTTGTTGCGCACGCTGAGGGGCTACTCGCCTACGGCTC
>AXYY01000105.1 GCA_000485475.1 Candidatus Ancillula trichonymphae ImTpAt | reverse complement strand
CACGCAAAAACAAGGCATTCCGCAAAACGGAATATGATTAATCTGGCGTATGCGCGGACTTGGCGCAGCACGCAAGTTACGTTGCGTTTTGCAAAGTAAAACCCCCACTTTCTGTTAGCGTTTTGCTACGCGAAGCTCCGTACTTCCAGCACTTCCAACCGCAGTGACCACAGCAGAAAGTTTACTTCCAGATACATCTCTTCGCATGTCGATTTCTGGTAGTTTTGCCGGACTTCCAGTTGCAGTGTTCGCTCTGATGTCCTGCCCGCCAACCCACGCATATATCAGCGAGTTCTGTCCTTTTAGAAACTTCTGCGAGCGAACGCCCCCAGTTGCCCTCCCCTTACTCGGATACAGTTCAAGTGGCGTTAACTTCCCAAAACCTGTTTGCGTATTCACAAGTGCCATGCCGTCACCAGCGACGGTGAAGACTAGTGCGTCTTTTTCTGAAATCGCACCGAAGAAGATAACTTTCTGCCCATCTTGGAGCTTGATCCCCTCCATTCCGCCAGCAATTCGACCCTGTGGACGCACTGCCGATGCACTAAAACGTAGAAGATTGGAATCAGTAGAAATAAAAACAAGTTCAGCGTCATCGGGCGCCGCCCCTCCTCCGATCACCGAATCTCTCTCCTGCAAGATGATGTATTCGAAGACATTGTGCGGGTTTCCGCTACGGTCAGTTGGAACTAACTCTGGACGAACGCGCTTGACAACTCCAAAAGTCGTTCCAATGGCGAACGCAGGTGCAGTTTTTAGTTCCTCCTCAGTTGTGTAGAGGTTCATAATCGTAACCGGAGTTTCAGTTTCCTGCAAGCCATCGAGCAAGTTGTATAATGCAACACCTCCCGAAAGTCCTGAGAACGCATTATCTGGATTAACCGCGAGCTGCGGCAAATCTAGCGCAGACACCAAGAATACGCGCCCGTGCGAAGTCAAGACGCCAAAATTAGAGCGCGTGGAACTCCGAATTATTCGGCTAATAGCATCGTGCGGGCTCCGGTTTTCTTCAAGCGTCGTTCGCTGACCGCCCTGCACAAGAACCGCAGCAACCAACCCAGTTGCGCCCAAATAGATGTCACACGGCACATCAGGAATTTCAAGCGCAGAATTCTCACCATTTTGTTTATTTTGTACTTCACTACTACTCACCGCACCTGTGAATTCAGCCAGTAGATCGGTCGAAGTTGTTGTTTGTTCATCGCTGTTCAGTAAAACCGTGCGCCGATCGTCGCCAAACTGCTGAGCAACTTCGTGCATCTCGCACTTCACTGCGTCTTTAAGTTTTTCACGACTACCAAGAATTTCTTCAAGTCCAGCAATCTCAGCGAGTAGATTCGACTTCTCGTTCTCCAGTTCAACTCTGGAAAACTTCGTCAACCTGCGCAGTCTGAGATCTAGAATGTAAGTGGTCTGGATCTCGTCCAGTTCAAAAATATTCTGCAACCAGATGCTCGCTTCCGCTGTATCTTCCGAACTCCTGATGACCTCAATTACCTCATCAATATCCAGAATTGCAATCAGCAGGCCCTCAACGAGGTGTAGTCGATCTTTTGCCGCAGTTAAACGAAACTGTGTCCGTCTTCGGACCACTTCAAGCCTATGATCAATCCAGACTTGCAGTAACTGCAGGAGTCCGAGAGTCTGGGGCGCGCCATTGACTAGTGCAACGTTGTTGATGCCAAAACTCTCTTCAAGCGGCGTCAATTTATACAACTTCGCCAAAATCGCGCGCGGATTGTATCCATTTTTAATCTCAATCTGCAACTTCAAGCCATTTTTTCGGTCAGTTAGATCAATAATGCCAGTAATTCCCTCAAGTTTACGGGCTCGTACGCATTCAGAAACCTTTTCAATGACTTTTTCAGGTCCAACACCATACGGAAGTTCGGTTATAACAATTCCCTGTTTTTTCGCACTCACTTCCTCAATACTAGTCTTCGCACGCATTTTGAAAATCCCACGACCAACCGCATACGCCTCTTTTATAGTATCAAGTCTAACTATTTTTGCACCGCCCGGTAAATCAGGCCCTTTAATGTAGCGCATCAAGTCTTCTAAGCGCGCAGATGGGTTGTCAAGTAAAAAAACTGCTCCATGAATGACCTCTCGAAGATTGTGCGGGGGCATGTTCGTTGCCATGCCGATGGCGATTCCAGAGGCGCCATTGATTAGTAGATTCGGTATTGCTGATGACAGCACAACTGGTTGCTTGAGCTTGTTGTCGTAGTTGGGCTCGAAGTCAACCGTATCTTCATCGAGGCTCTCGCACATCAAAACTGCCGCAGCAGTCATCTTCACCTCAGTGTAACGAGCGGCCGCAGGACCATCATCAAGCGAACCGAAGTTACCATGTCCATCAACCAGCGCAAGACGGAGCGAGAACGGCTGAGCCATGCGCACCATCGCGTCGTAGATTGCAGAATCTCCATGCGGATGCAACTTGCCTATAACATCACCAACTACGCGCGCGGACTTGATATACGGGCGGTCTGGAGTCAAACGCATCTGATCCATTTGGAAAAGAATACGGCGCTGAACTGGTTTCAGTCCATCTCTAGCATCGGGAAGTGCTCGTGCATAAATAACAGAATACGCATACTCAAGAAATGATGTCTTCATTTCTGAATTGATGTCTTCATCCTGAATTCTCTCGCTCAAACCGCCTCAACCTCTTTGCCATATGCATCCGCAGTTTTGTAGATTTGCGAAAATCCCGAGAAGTGCTCGCGAAGAGTTAATGCATCTAGCAGTGCTTGAGTTGGATGTGCATGTGTTCCATCGCCCGCATTCACAACCGGAAGTGGCACCCACCCAGAGTGCGCAAGTCTGAATGCGGAACCAGAATCCTGATGGCGAATAACAATTGCGTCAACTCCCATAGCATACAGAGTTGTTACGGTGTCCTTGAGGCTTTCTCCTTTTGCAATTGAACTACCAGACGCAGAGAAGTTCATAACGGACGCGCCCAACTTCTTCTCAGCAATTTCAAATGAAAAACGCGTTCTTGTTGAATTCTCAAAGAACAAGTTTAGAACAGTTTTACCCTTCAAGCTCTCGGAATCACTTGTGTTGCCATATGGATTTACTAACAACTTCAGAACCGCCATGCGAGTGTATACACCGTTTCGAATCTGGTGGTTGATCAACGATCTTGTTGAATCAGCAATCAACGAGCTAATTTCTAGTCCTCGATTTATAGGCGCTGGATGCAGTATGGGAACTTGTTCGTCGACCATTCCAATTCGATCGTCCGTCAGTCCATATTGCAGAACATATTCACCAAGTGTAGGGAAAAAACCACCTCCGAGCATGCGTTCTTCTTGAATACGCAGCATCATGATGGCATCAAAATCTGCTCTCCGTAATGTATCGTCTAGTGAGTATTCCACCTCGACGGGCCAGTTAGCAACATCACTAGGTAATAAAGTGCCCGGAGCAACAAAAGTTATCCGCGCGCCTAGCTTTGTCAGAAGTACCAGATTTGATCTAGCCACCCGCGAGTGCAGAATATCACCAACAATTAGCATATGCTTGTTCTGAAAAACTGCTACATCATCAAAACGTACAGCACCATGTTTCAGCCGTACTGCCTCGTTCAGTACGCCCCAGATTTCCTGCTGTTCAAGTTCCTGAATTGTTAACAGGTGCTGCATTAAATCCCCTGGAAGAGTGGATAAGGTGACAGCCCCTGCTTTTCATTACTGTTGGCCTGCTCCTCAACGGCTTGAATTCCATCAAAGTAGGTTTTTTGGATCTTGTTCAAGTACTCATCAGTAATTTCATCACCACTACCATCTTCAACTTGCAGGTCGTCGAAACCGCTATCAATCGAGTTGTAGTCAAATGCATCAAATGCATCTTTCGAGAAGTTCGGGAAAAATGCTTGTCTCGCAGCATCAGAAGGTTCTGCAACAGCACGTACATAAAGAGGCAAACCAGTTCCTGCAGGAATCAGGCGACCGATAATAATATTCTCCTTCAGGCCATACAGCTGATCCTCTTTGCCTTCAACCGCAGCATCAGTTAGAATACGCGTAGTCTCCTGGAAGGACGCAGCAGAAAGCCAAGATTCTGTTTTCAAGGACGCCTTAGTTATGCCGAGCAGTTCCAAACGAGCAGTTGCAGGTTGCTTGCCCTGAGCAACAATCTTGCGGTTGGTTTCCTCAAATGAATTACGAGTAACGTGCGTACCCGTGACGTATTCTGTGTCTCCTGGCTCAGTTATGCAGACGAATCGTAACATCTGGCGAACTATAACCTCCAAGTGCTTGTTATGAATATCTACGCTCTGACTTTCATACACTTCCTGAACTTGGTCAATTATATACCGCTGAACAGCAACAGCATCACGAATACGAAGTAACTTCTTCGGATCAATCGCACCCTCAGTTAACTGATCTCCAACAATAACTTCATCACCATCTGCAACTAGTAGTTTTTGCAATTTGGAAGTCTTATATTCACTAGGCTTGATGTCTGGATCATCTGGAGTAATTACAAACAACCGCTGGTGCTCCTGTTCAATAATCTCAACTCTACCAGTGACCTCTGCAATTGGCGCTTCGCCTTTTGGCGTTCTAGCTTCGAACAATTCAGCAACTCGAGGAAGACCTTGCGTGATGTCCACAGCCGCAGCAACACCACCTGTGTGGAACGTCCTCATGGTCAGCTGAGTTCCGGGCTCGCCAATCGACTGCGCAGCGATAATACCAACTGCTTCACCAACATCAACTATATTACCAGTTGCCATTGATATACCGTAGCACTTTGCACACACACCAGCTGATAGTGCACAAGTCTGCAAAGTCCTTGCGCTCACACTATCAACACCAAGTTCTAGGAACTTGTCAATCAAATCAGCAGTTATCTCATCGTCTCGTTTTGCAATTTCGTTACCCTCCTTGTCCAATGCTGCTTCAGCAAGATAACGACCCCAAATTGTTTTCAGCGCCTTGTTTTTTGAGGTTAACGCATACTCAATGCCCTTGTGCGTGCGACAATCAGACTCCTTGACTATGATGTCCTGAGAAACATCGACCAATCGACGCGTCAAGTAACCAGAATCGGCAGTTCTAAGAGCGGTATCAGCCAAACCTTTTCGTGCACCATGAGATGCGATGAAGTACTCAAGAACGGAAAGCCCCTCACTGTAGTTTGACTTGATCGGGCGCGGAATAATCTCACCTTTCGGATTTGCAACCAGTCCGCGCATGCCAGCGATCTGACGCACCTGCATCCAGTTGCCTCGCGCACCTGAAGAAACCATAGTGTTCAAGGTGTTGTGAAGGTCTGCGTCAAAATTCTGGCGCATGTTATCTGCAACATCATCTGTACACTTAGTCCACAAGTCAATCAACGCCGCTCTTCGCTCGTTGTTTGTGACCAAACCAGAGTCATACTGTGCTTGAATTTTTTCCGCATCAGCCTCAGCTTTCTGCAAGATTTCAGACTTCTTGTCGGTCGGAACGATGTCCGAATACGCAATAGAAACACCAGATCTTGAAGACCAAGTAAAACCATAACTCTTCATTTTATCAAGTGTATGATTGATTTCAACTGTTGGATATTTCTTGGAAACTAGATCGTCAACAATTTGCCCAAGGCTACTTTTATCAACAAGTCTATTCACGAACGGATAGTCATCCGGAAGTGCTTGGTTGAAGATAATGCGCCCAAAAGAAGTAGTGGTAAGTTCACCATCAATCGGAACCCGCATCAAATCTCCAAGTTTAATCTCGTGCAGATCAAACGCCATCTGGATCTCATTTTGATCAGTAAAGTGGCGCAATTTCTTAACATCCACACCAGTTTCGTCGCCGTTCACGCGCGTCAAGTGATACAACCCGATGATCATATCCTGCGACGGCATGGTAATGGTCTTGCCATCCGAGGGCTTCAAGATATTGTTCGCACCGAGCATCAAAACTCGCGCCTCCGCCTGCGCTTCAACAGAAAGTGGAAGATGCACTGCCATCTGGTCACCGTCGAAGTCCGCATTGAAAGCCGTACACGCCAACGGATGTAACTTAATCGCATTACCTTCAACTAGTAGTGGTTCAAACGCCTGAATTCCTAGCCGGTGTAGAGTTGGCGCGCGGTTGAGCAAAACTGGGTGCTCGCGAATAACTTCCTCCAAGATGTCCCAAACGCTATCGTCCTGCCGCTCGACCATTCTCTTCGCAGACTTGGGGTTCTGAGCATACGACAACTCGATCAACTGCTTCATAACGAACGGCTTGAATAACTCCAGTGCCATCGACTTCGGAAGTCCACACTGGTGCATCTTCAGTTCAGGACCAACAACAATAACTGAACGACCAGAATAATCTACGCGCTTTCCTAGCAAATTCTGGCGGAACCGACCCTTCTTGCCCTTGAGCATGTCCGAAAGTGACTTGAGTGGACGGTTTCCAGAACCAGTAATCGGACGACCACGCCGTCCATTATCGAACAACGAGTCAATCGCTTCTTGCAGTAATCGACAGTTGTTGTTAATAACTAGCGGAGTAGAATTCTCGTTCAAGGACTTCCTCAGCGCGTTGTTGCAGATTATCACACGACGATACAGGTCATTAAGATCTGAGTAGAAAAAACGCCCGCCATCAAGTTGCACAATTGGACGCAGCTCCGGCGGAATAACCGGTATAGTTCTGAGCACCATGGACTCCAACTTGTTACCGGAAGTGATGAACGCGTTGAGGATAGAGAGTCTCTTTTGTGCGCGTATTTTCTTGATGCCCTCAGAATTCTCAATAGTTTCGCGCAGTTCAGCAACTAATTCTTCGGTATTGATTTGTCGCAACTGCTCTTCAACAAAAGTTGCACCAATACTAGCTGTGAAATACTCATCGTACTCCGTTTTCAGGTGGCGGTATATCTTGAGGTCCTTGATCAGTTGCCCAACACGAAGATTGGTGAAGAGCTCCCAAACTCGCTCCTCATTTTCAATCATCTCATCATATCTGCGGCTCTCGTTTTCAGAATATATTCTTACCTGCTGCTCTAGGACAATTCTTGCTTCACTACGAGCGTTGTCGGGCAACTTGCCAAGATTTTCTCCAAGAATTTTCTTGCGCTGAGCGAGCTTTTCTTCCTGAATATCTTTGAACGCCTTAATACGTTGCTGATGCTCTTTTTCCAGCATCTCCAAATCCATCAACCGCTTCTCAGTGTCAACTGAAGTTATGTAGTGCGCGTTGTAGTAAATAATATTCTCAAGGTCCTTGATCGAAATGTCTAGTAAATAACTGAGCCTGGAAGGTGTACCTCGAAAATGCCACACATGAGTAACTGGACGTACAAGTTCGATGTGTCCAGTGCGCTCACGGCGAACCCGGTTGCGAGTAACCAAAACGCGGCACTTTTCACAAACTATACCCTTATTAGCAACTCCTCGATATTTGCCGCAACTGCACTCCCAATCTTTCGACGGTCCAAAAATACGCTCGCAGAAAAGTCCGCCAACTTCCGGTTTTAAAGTTCTATAGTTAATAGTTTCAGCAGTTTTAACCTCTCCTTTTGATGTGCGGCGAATCTCTTCAGATGTTGCAAGTGACAACTTCAATTTATTAAACTGGTTAACATCAATCATTATTATTTTCCTTCTTTCTTGGTACTACTATCAACTACTTGTGTTTGTGTGCGTCCTTCAATTGACGTGAACTGATTGCTCGTAGAAGTTTTTCGTACTCCATCATCAAACATGTCCGTCACGTTCACTATACCCTCAGTATCCGAAATAATGTCAACATTTAGTGCAAGTGCGTGCAACTCCTGTTTTAGAACCTTAAAAGATTCTGGAACTGAAGCAGGAGGAACATTGTCACCTTTAACTATTGCGCTGAATGTGCGTTGCATACCAACAGTATCGTCGGACTTAATCGTCATCATCTCGTGTAGAACATGCGCCGCACCATACGCCTCAAGTGCCCAAACTTCCATCTCACCGAACCTCTGCCCACCGAACTGCGCCTTACCACCAAGTGGCTGCTTCGTAATGATGGTGTTGCGTCCAACTGAACGGGCATGAATCTTGTCATCAACCAGGTGATGAAGTTTCAAGATGTACATATAACCTACTGAAATTGGCTCTGGGAACGGTTCACCAGATCGACCGTCAAAAAGAACAGCCTTACCGTTGTCTTTGACAAGCATCTGTCCATCTCGCGTCTTGTTCACTGACCGCAGTAAACCTCTAATGGTTTCTTGACCAATTCCATCAAAAACCGGTGTCGCAATAGGTGTGTTCGCATCTGCCTTCTTCGCGTTCTCAGGAATTTCACTCTTCCACGCGCCATCACCATCAGTAACATTGTCAATATTCCAACCGTTCTTGGCAATCCAGCCAAGATGTACTTCAAGAACCTGACCAATATTCATACGCCCAGGGACACCAAGTGGGTTCAAAATGACATCAACAGGAGTTCCATCTTCAAGAAATGGCATATCTTCAACCGGCAGAATCGTTGAGATAACGCCCTTGTTACCATGTCTACCAGCCAACTTATCACCAACACTGATTTTACGCTTGGACGCAATGTAGACCTTAATGATCTTGTCAACATCGTCGTTGTGTATATCACCATTTAGACGCAACAACTCCTGAATACCGATAACTGTTCCCTGCACGCCATTTGGTACCGTCAAGGATGCGTTACGGACTTCCTTCGCGTTGTCACCGAATATGCCAGCCAAGATTGCCTCTTCTGGAGTTCTAAATGCGCGTTCACCTTTCGGAGTAACCTTACCGACTAGAACATCTCCAGACTTGACTTCTGCGCCAACTCGTATAACACCCTGAGAATCCAAGTTGCGCAGCGCTTCTTCACTAATATTTGGAATATCGCGCGTGATCTCTTCGCTGCCCAACTTGGTCTTTCCTGCTGAAATCTCATACTCTTCAATGTGAATCGAGGACAAAACATCCTCCTGAACAAGTCTTGAGGACAAGATAATCGCGTCCTCGTAGTTGTAACCCTCCCAGTTCATGTACGCGACCAGAACATTGCTGCCGAGCGCTAGTTCCCCGCCATCAGTTGCCGGGCCATCTGCCAAAGTCGCACCAACTTCAACGCGATCCCCCTCGTTAACTTTCCAGACCTGATTTATACAAGTCGTCTGATTAGCTCGTTCAAACTTCTTCGCGTAATATTCTGCAATCTTACCATCATATTGCATAACCTTGCAGATATTTCCTTGAACTTCAGTGACTACACCCGCACCTTTGGACAAGATTACATCTCCGGTATCAATTGCCGCGCGATATTCAGAACCAGTTCCGACCAACGGCGCATCAGTCTTGAGAAGTGGAACTGCTTGGCGTTGCATATTCGCACCCATCAGCGCGCGGTTCGCGTCATCGTGTTCCAGGAATGGGATCAGTGAAGTACCTATAGAAACCATCTGCTTCGACGACACATCCATATATGTCACCTTCTCGGGAGGCACATCACCAGCCTCACCAGTTTCGTCACGAACTAGCACACGCTTCTCAACGAATCTGCCAGACTTGTCAAGTTTTTGGTTCGCCTGTGCAATTATCTCCTTAGTTTCTTGTGCAGCATCAAGGTAAACAACATCATCTGTTACTTTCCCGTCGATAACCCGACGATATGGAGTTTCAATAAAACCGTAGTTGTTTATGCGTGCAAAACATGCAAGCGAAGAAATCAAACCGATATTTGGACCCTCAGGAGACTCAATTGGACAAACGCGTCCGTAGTGCGAAGTATGCACATCTCGAACTTCCATGGTTGCTCTATCTCTACTAAGTCCTCCAGGTCCAAGTGCTGAAATACGGCGGCGGTTCGTCAATGCGGCTAGTGGATTATTCTGGTCCATAAACTGCGACAACTGCGATGAACCAAAGAACAGCCTTATAACTGACTGCATAATATTGATGTTGTTTAACACATCGCGCGGAGTGATATAACCAGTCTTCTTTTCTGTTCGTTGAATCGAGTTTTTAGAAATGCCAGCAACCTCATTGATAATATTTTGAACTACTGACTGATGAACTTCAGAATCAACAATCTCAGTTCTACCGAAGTCAGTTCGCGAAGAAACTACTGTCTGCAGACGCGAAAGACCAGTTCTGAAAACGTTTTGAATTAACTCACCAGTTGTTCGAACGCGGCGGTTTCCTAAGTTGTCAATGTCATCAACATCTAACTCAACTGAACCGAACTTCATCTCAGCCGCCTCACTTGCTGGTAGATTTTCTCTTGCAGATAATGCACAGATATACTTAATAGTAGCAATAATATCAGTCTCAGTTAATGTTCTTGTGGTCACATCATCAAGTCCAAGTTTTTTGTTTAATTTGTGCCGCCCAACTCTCCCCAGATTGAAGCGGCGCGGATTATAATACAAGTTTTCAAAAAAACCTTTCGCAGTTGCAAAGTCTGAAACTGGACTCTGAGTAACACGCTTGTAGATTGCCCGGACAACAGTTTCATAATCCATCTGATCAGCACTCTTATCCGAAATGGCCTTCATAATCAACTCAGTATCACTAAACACCTCGCGAATTTGTTCATCAGTTTTGAAACCAAGTAGTATAAGGAATTCAACAATATTGGTCTTACGCTTACGGTCTATGCGAACAGATAGAATATCGTTCTTGTCAATTTCGAACTCCAACCACGAACCGCGACTAGGAATTACCTTTGCGTTGAAGAGTTTCTTATCTAAACCACGTTTGGTCTCCTCACCAAAATACACACCTGGAGAGCGGACGAGCTGAGAAACGATCACGCGCTCAGTTCCGTTGATAATAAAAGTGCCCTGAGGTGTCATCGTGGGCAACTCGCACATCTTCACCAACTGCCGCTTAGGTTCAGCCTTCTCACCGTTCGAGGTCTCCTCCGCAAGTACAGCATTTGCGTAAATCTCCTGAACATATGATGCCTTCTTTATGCGACACTCTTCAACTGAGAGCTGCGGCGGTTCAGCAATAATGTTCTCGAAGTGCAACTCAATCTTGGACTTCTTGTTAGCGCCAGTTCCCTGCGTCGCCTCTAGTGGAGAAAATTCATTGAACACCTCCTGAATGCCAGAAACTGTAGGAACACGCACGCCCACGCCCGTCTCCTTATTCACCTCATTTTCATCACATTTCTTGAGGCGCTCCTTATATGCGTCATTTCCAATAAACCAGTCAAAACTTTCTGTTTGAATTGCTAACAAATTCGGTAACTCTATCGGCTCTTTTACTTTTCCAAATGATACACGATTAACGCCATATTTGTGCGTCAAAACCCCTGAAGCTTTGGTACCCAAAACATCCCCCTCCTATAAATTATACAAATACTACTTTATTGCATTCCGACCGCAATATGACGAAAGACATCTCACTACAAGCTCGCATTGTAACACATTATCTTTATCTTGTCAAGTACACATTTAGACTTTTTTCTACACTGAGAGTTCTACTTACTTCGCCGCAGACTCTGAGGTTGAAGATTTCGAACGCGGTTTCGCATTCCAGCGCCCTTTTTTATTCTGGTTACTAGAACAACTTGCAGACTTGCTGTTCTTGTTCTGTCCAGTTCCATTACGGGCAACGCGCTTTGCGCCAGAACTTGTGCGAGAACTTGCAGGAGCATTCTCGTGCTTGTTCCCATGCTGCCCTTTTTTTGAGGTCCGCGCGGACGAACTGCGTCCTCGATTATTTGACTTGCCCGGTTTTCGACTTGTGTCCGTTTTAGCTGCAGATTGCTTGGTGGCACCATTAACGAAACCAGTTGCATCCTCAGGCACACCCAATTCTACTCGATAAGTAACGCCGGAAGAATACGTTTCCTGCGGTTGCGTATCGGTCATATTCAGACTTCTAGCAATTAACTCCCAGCGAATAACATCCTCCCAGTCAACGAATGTAACAGAAACTCCAACTCCTCCTGCGCGGCCAGTTCGTCCAGTTCTGTGCAAAAATACGGCGTCATCATCTGGACACTCGTAGTTGTAGACATGCGATATGTTGTCAATATCAATTCCGCGCGCCATAACATCCGATGCAACCAACACTGCCTGATTCGTTGCAGGAACATCAATTGGGGACCCCTTAAACTTCTTCAGAATGCGCTCCCTTCTGGCTTGTTCAAGGCCTCCGTGTATCAAGTACGCATTGAAACCGCGCTGTTCTAAGTCCTTACACAACGATTCCGCGCGCATCTTCATCTTCGTAAAAACAATTGACTTCTCGCGCGGAGTGGACTGCAACATGCGGGCGAGCAATTCCGGTTTGTCTAGTCGGTGCGCAAGATATACAAAATTCTCAATGCGTCCAACAGTTTCTCCATCACTACTATCAGCAAGTGTTGAAATCCGCACAGCATTTTCTGTATATCTTTTGGCTAGTTGCAGAACTCCACTGGAAAGCGTTGCAGAGAACAGAAGTGTTTGCCTTCGACTAGGAAGACCTGAAATAATCCGTTCAATGCTGCCGATGAACCCGAAATCAAGCATGCGATCCGCCTCATCAAGCACAAGATATTTAACTTCAGACAAGTCAAGTGCGGCTCGCTCGACTAAATCAACAATTCGACCAGGTGTTCCAACGACGATGTCAACTCCACTCTTGAGTTCCTGTACCTGCACCTCAATTTTGACACCACCGTAAACAGTAAGAACTGAAATCTTGTCGGTTCGTTTTGATGATGCGATCTTCAACTCACCAGTAACCTGAATCGCCAGTTCGCGAGTCGGTAGAATAATTAAAGCGCGCGGAATTGCATTTCCACCAGTTATTTTGTCCAGCAGTGGAATTGAAAAAGCGTAAGTCTTTCCAGTACCAGTTTTTGCTTGTCCTATGATGTCGCGCCCCTCAAGAGCTATCGGTAGTGATAACTCCTGTATTTCAAATGGATACTCAATACCCACTTCTTTTAAGGACTCCACAGTTTTTGGTTTAATGCCAAACTCTTCAAATTTCTTCACAAGTTCATTATAGCACAGAAGATTACCGAAGTAATGTCCACAAATTGTCTCGATTACATCAGTTGTAAAAAAGTATGACACATGATATAATGACTCACATAAAAAGAAATAGAGTTTTAGATAAAATGTCAGTACTTGCAATTTTAGTTGCACTTAATGTGTTCATTTTAGGATCCGTGCCAGTTCGTGCAACCGTTTTATCAAACACTAGACCGTCTGTCCGCCACCGATGATGGCGCCGATGACCCAGATAATCCTGATGTGGACATAATCCGTGGAGCCATTAGTGTTACCCCAAAAGAGGACGCCAAAGTTGAAGATATTATTAGCGCACTTCGTGATATTTCGGGCTTGCAGAATCAGCAAGAAGTTGTTAAGGCGCTCTTTGCGGGCGAGAAGTTACCATTCAGGCCCACTGTGACTCTAAAAGTTGATGCAGATGTTGATGAAATTAACGACAACCTGAAAGATTCTGGCTTTTATAACACAGTGCTTTAGAAACGATAGTGGTTATGCGCTCAAGAGCGGTAAAGGCGGCTCCAAATTCAACCAGGTTTGGCCGCAGTTGTCCGAGGCATCGAAAAACAATGTGAAGATTGGCGTCATTGACACTGCATACTTTATCAACTGATAACCACCAAAATGGGACTATTCAAAGTAGATGTGCATTTATTACAGAAGATGAATATATAGGTGACTAAACTCCGTGCCCAAATACGACGACAGATGCAAACGCAATACCTAAAAACCACACTCAAAGAGTACATGGAATAAAATACTGCATCCATCATAATTGGCGCAAGTGTAAATAATGCGACTGGATTTGCAGGAGCAGCAATATGATACTCTAGTTCTCTTCTATAGAATTATGGACAATGAAGGAAACTTAGTAAATACCAATGTCGCAAATGCGATTAAATACGCAGTTGAAGTTGATGGGGTGAAAGTTCTTAGCATCTCACTCGGAAATTATCGAGGCGGAACTAGTGAGATAGCTGAGGTTTTGAGAGTTGCTGCTAATTATGGAACAACAGTGGTTGCCGCTGCTGGAAATTGCAGTGGGATAACAGATGAATCCGAGTCATTCTTATATCATATCCAGCATCAGACTCCTCTGTTGTATCAGTTGGGGCAACAGACAAAGAGATGAACATCATGCAATTTTTGCGGCTAAGGGCGAAAGAGTAGATATAGTAGCAGGTGGAGTTGATCTCTATACCTGCAAAGGCTGACGTCACCATCTGCATAGGAACGGAACCGCCATACAACTGCACGGGAGGATCATATGATATTTTAATTGGCGACTTTGTTGCTAGCGGAACTTCATTCGCCACACCGTTAGTTGCTTCTGCTGCAGCGCTACTCCTCCGTTTCAATCCGTACTTACCTACCCAAGTCAAGAACGCGCTGTATCGAGGTGCAAAAAATCTTGACGATCCAGAACGCTTCGGGTATGGATTGCTTGATGTTACAAAATCAGTGGAATTGGTTAAAGCAAGTGATGTGAATACGCCGGTAACGGAGGTTGATCTTCCGCATCCGCCGACTAATTTAACTGCAAAAGTGACCGGTTCGAGTGTGCAAGTGAACTGGAGTGAACCAAGCATGGCTGCTAGAACTCCAGTTGGAAGTTACTTCATCAAGATCACCAACAATGATGGATTAATTGTTAGAACTGAATCTGTTGCACTAAGAGGAACGAACACGTTTACCGCTGCAACAGGTATGGCACCTGGACATTATAGAGTCAGCGTGGTTGCGCGTAACCAGGCTGGAGATTCTCCAGAAGAAGTTGCGACG
>AXYY01000104.1 GCA_000485475.1 Candidatus Ancillula trichonymphae ImTpAt | reverse complement strand
AAACTCTAGCAACAAATGTCACGCCTGAATTAATCGCAGCTGGTTTTGGATACCGCCGCAGATTAAAATCAGCATCAGAATACTGTGACACAGGTCATCCGTGAATCTAACCGTCGCAGTTCGGAGCATACCAGCGTCAGCCGCCTCAGCGTTGACTGGTCCTTGCGCATTTGAATTCAACACCAGCGTGATTGTGCTACTAGCTGCATTATAACTTGGAGTAGCTAATTCTTGTCCCAGCCGCTCGTGCTCGCACTAGGGAGAAGCTCACCGCATAGCCACTTGGTATTTTAAAGGTGTGCTGATTGGCATCCTACGCATTAAGAACTGAGCTCTTAGCTACATTGGTCACCGCATATTCTGCACCTGCAACTTTCGGAGGCGCTTTAATCGTGACTTGCACTGACAGGGGGGAATGTCACCAGTACCCGCATCAACAGTTTTCGCGCGCAGATTAATACTTCATTAGAATCGTACACTCAGTTTCAGCTGGCGCGAATGCGTATTTACTAGCATCAACACTTATTGAAGTAGGTGTAGCATTCAGCAAGATTCCCCATCAGGAGTATAATACCATAAACTTTCACTGAATCTTCCACAACCACAATATTGGAGAGGTGTTCTATTTTAGGGCTTGTAGATTCACAATTTTTGGTCGTTCCCGATTCTGGTCGTTCAACTTCGCTGGAATTGTTACGGGTCTTGGGGTTTGCGTATCAACAACCTCGATTGCAAATGTCTGCGTTTGATTTGTTGTTGCATCACGCACCTCAAAAGTAACAATCTTGTTGACCATATCATTTGTCAATTTAAGCGGACATTTGCCAGTTCTTGCAGAAGTATATGATGTGAGTACAGTCACATCTGAACCGTTAACATCCTGCAAGTGCCACGAACTTGAGATCTGCGCATTAGTAATTGATGATGTATACACACCGTAGATGGTTTATCCAACTGCTGGAAATCCTTGTGCGCCGACCTCAAGTGTTCCTGATTGCAGGACCTGAGTAGGCTCGTTCTGAAATTCCACTGCCCTGATCGCCAAGACCCGCATTGTTTCCAGAAATGTCACCACCCCACACGAAACAGTCACCCTCCGCAGTAACACCAAAGAAGGTCATCACTGATCCTGATTCCTTGATCACTTGACCAATTGAGATCCACCGATCTTCCGTACTAACAACGCTAGTTGTAGTCACTTTGTCAAGATTATACCCTGGTGGTAGCGGTAAACAGAGCCGTAGTTCGTGAGTACCATGAAATCGTGGTTTGCCCTCCAGGGGTGACCTGAATAGAACGATGGTCCGCAATTTGAGTTTGACCTGCTAGCGTCTCCGCAAAAACTGTGTTGACTGCATCAACTTTTTCAAATGTGCCGCCAGTAGTATAATATTAACGGACTCAATTTGACCCTGAATATTTATCGCGAAGAGATAATCCTTTGAACAAGAAACTGAAGTGTATAAATTATCATCACTTGAAATCTTATACAACTCGACAGTATTACTGCCATATTTGCCCCAGAGATAAATCTTGTCTCCAAAAATCACAGCGTAGTAATTATCAACTGAACAAAATCACTTGCATGGTTCATGTCATGCAGCGAAAACTTCGGCACAACTACATACGAATCCTCCTCCTGTGTCTGTGGAACCCACCAAAGCTCGCTGATTGGGTAATGCTAGTTGGCATAAATGACTGCACCTGCACGCCCGAAGACCTAAGAACTGGAGTTTTTGTTTCTGGATTTGTACCACACAAGTAGAGTTTGCCCTCATCGGTCATGATGAGCGTGCGGGGTTAGTTGATGCAGCAATACTTTTAGCGCGAAGCGGGCACCCCCAAACTCATCTCGAAGTGTAATCTTCTGCGAAGTGTCTGCGCTAGTCTCGTAGCACCTGTGCAGAGTGCGCCCGCAGAGGAACTTTTCCCCATGTATAAACATCACCCGCATTAGTCAGCGCCACCGAGTGTGTGGTCATCCCAACTTGCGCATCCTTCACATCAAGCAGATTCGGCACCAATAATCCTGAAAGATTTGGAGCATCAGAAGCGCGCCGTGCGCCCTAAACGACCGTCATCGTTATTTGAGCCAATTGAATAAATCGTGCCGTGATTCGACACAAGTAGTGTGTGCGTGTGACTCGGACGAACTAATCTGAATTTGCTCGGCACCAGCGCAATCTTGTTCACAAAGTTCTGCGCTGCATTATCTGCTCCCCGTGCATTGTAACTTGGCTTGTGATCTGCACATGCGCCTGCCAACCATCATGTCCCTCGCCGATGAGCTCGACAGTTTCATACATCTGCCCGGTTTTGGGTAAGGGCAACCAAAGTGCGCCCGCAGATTTCACATTACCGTCAACCGATGAAGTCCCAAATGCGATTCCAAATTCCTGAATTTTACTGATCTCGACACCGCTGAACAGGTGGCGCCACATATTCGTAGGCCGCAGAAATTCCAATTATAACCTTCACGCCAGAAATCGAACTTGGTGCATACACAGAGGATAAACTGACTTTGCATTTTTACCAGTTGGTTTGGTCACTATACTCGCAGGATCTGGAACACATAGATTGGCATTATCAACTTCGTACTTTGCTAGACTACTGATACTTCCAGTTGCAAATTTTCCGCCATTAACTACGAACGACGGCAACGAACCAGCCGCATTTTGAGCAGTTGTGACTGCATGAGTTGCATATGTTCCAGTGCTCAATTTGCCAACCTGCAAGTTCGCCGCACCGACCAGTTTCGTATCAGTAACCAGTGAAATATTCTCCAGTGTCAACTCAACAGCTGCTTCATCAATCTCGAAGTTTTGCAAAGCAGCACCATCAAGCGTCAGGGGTCAAGAGGAGGAGCCGGTGCTAGTTCCATGTATTTTAACAACTGCAGGAGTTTGTGGATCCGCATTTTCTACAACCAGCGGCGTCGAAAGGTTGTAGGTTTTCTAGCTGCTCGAGGTCCAATTACGATGCTCCAAGTGGCACCATCAACAGTGATTTCTGCTGCGTGTGCGGGTAGTAGTTCTGTTTTCTGGATGTCGATTTCTACAGGCGTCTTCAGTTCCCACTTTGACAAGTAAAGTTAAATCTGCATCAACTTTTAACGTTTCACTAGCCTTGTAAATCTTGTTGTCGTGCAACTTCGCACCAGTTTTGTTGTGTTATACACGCTGAAACCACGAAACTCCGTAGCTAACGCCTTGATATTGTATCCGAACCGCCTGGAAAAAGCTGGGCAAGTGTTGGTACAGTCAGCTCGTTGTCCGCAACATCTGCCCCCTCCAACTTGAGGCATCAACGTAGTGCTTAGGGTCCTCAATGACCGCATTGCTGCCTAGTGACGCACTTGAAAAATCGTACTTGACTGTGTACTTCTTACTCTCCCAAACTGCGTAGAGTGTGTGACACTTGATGCTGAACTTGTCCACCTCTTGCCCGCATCTGTGAAGTCGGTGATATTTGCCTGAGCCTCGCCACGCTCGTTGAACAAATAGGCCTCAGACTCCGCACTCACGCTGAATCCCTTGAAGCTGTAACCATATCTAGTTAGTTGGTGTGGATTACAAGTCCAGATCGTGCAGGAGATTTCGTCAAGTGCGGCACTAGCGGTTGTGCAGGGGTAGTTTTCTTCTGGAGGGGAGGAGTTCCCTCGCAGTTGTCCAGTTTAATTTCTATGTCCCAGATTGGTTCAATAGTCAATTCTTGATAAACATCGTGTTCGTATCCATGTTTTAGAGGTTTCCAGTTCTTATCTGTATCAGTGAAACCGTCGACATTTGCAAGAATTCTACCATCCGCATCAAACAGTTTGGTATCTGGTGCCCAACCTGTTATTCCCGGGACTTTCCAGCCCCTCAAGATGGTGGCCAATTTTGGTTGGCGCAACTGCGCAGTTCAAGTCAGGAGTTCGTGCATTATAACACTACGGAGATGGTTTCACAACTTGGCTCATTATCTGAATCAGCGATGTTTACAGCAACAGCGTAGGTACTAGGCGCCCATTGGGGTAGTAGAGTATAATGTTACCAGTCAGCGTCAGACTTGAACCTGCAAAGTAATCAGTGCCTCGCCCATCTGCTCCAGTGTTCCAGCCACTGAATGTATAACCGGGGTCTTGAGCAAATCCCCTTGTTCAGGCAGAGTAACTGAGCAGTCGCTGTTGGGGTTTTGAACTGTGTACGAACTTGACGGCGCCGTACCTAGATGCACCATTCAGGTTGTAAGTGACTGTGTAGGTGTTTGGGGTTCAAACAGCTGCAATAGTCACGACGTTGTTTACGGAGGCAGTATCATCGGTCCGCGTGTAGACTTTATCAGTTGAAAAGTTGAACGGGCTGCCTTCGCCAATTTCTGGATTGATTTTTTGCTAGCCGCCTAGTGTGTATACCACAGTTCTAGTTCGTGACGACGGTGTAGGCAGCGTGATTCCAACTCCATCAGTTCCGTTTCTGTATGATGGGTAGATGCCGCTTGCAGAAGAAGTAGCATCACAATAGTTGGAGAACTGCTCGGAATTCCGTCAAGACCAATTTTCACACCCCATACATACATTGTCAACATGCCTCACAACAGAAGCCTTTCCATCATTATATTCATATACTACTTTTTCGCTTATTGGCGTAGTCGACGAAGGTATTTTTAAACATCCAGCTAGTCGGACAGCTACTAGTGCACCCAGAAGTGTCTATACCTGAAAAAGAGTTTAAGTGATTTTGGCGTTAGCTTTAACATCATCTGAAACGCTGTAACCATACCTGTTAAACGCTGTAACCATACCTGTTAAATGTATCCTCAAAGATAGATAGAGCTAAAAACATTCCAAGAGCCTTTCGAGGTATTTATTCTCGTAAATAAACCAACGGGAATTGTAATATCTGTGGCTGTAGTGTTTTTATAAGCATAGTTTTAAAAAGTGGCATCAAACATACCAGAAAAGTCAGTCCCATTGGAAGTGCTTAATTTATCAAATAGTTTTTCGGGAGTCTTGATGTCTTGCAGCTGCAATGTTTGAGCGGGCGTAACTCTCAAATGTGTTTGTGAACACACCAGAAAAATCAGTAACACCTGAAGTATCAATGCCCCAAAATAGATTCTCCAGTAGATTTTGCAAATTCCACATACATAATAGAAGGTTTATAATAAACATATTGGGCTTCATGGTTCTAGAAAGCTTGGAGAATGGTGTCTGGATTCTAGTAATCTTGCGCACAGCATCCGTTTTTGACCATGCCCCATGTGTCCATACCAAAGGCATCAAACCACACCCTTGTGCCGCAGCAGTTTCTGCTGGTTTTATTTTTATACTACATGCACTCCAGGAGTTGCATATTCATGAGTGAGCATTATATCTACACTTGATTCGGAAGCTCCAGTCTTCCTTTTATCGCCCCCATATTCCAGTCATAAGGAACACCGTATTTACTTGTTCCAGTTGATATTGTACCTGTAGGAATGATGACGGTCTCGTTTTCTGCTGTTGTGGTCACCTCAAAGACCATACCTTCTTTCGCAGTGTTCCCACTACCGCCGCACTCACCAGTGAAATTATCAGTTGCTGCATCATTCGAAAATTTGTAGCACGCAACCGGCGCAGTAAATGAAGTTAGTAGTTCCCTGCGTCCGCATTATCACGCGAGTTGTACAACACGAAAAAAGCCACGCCAACAGCCAGAAAACCCACAACTGAAAGCACAACGAACGAGATCCTCGTGCGTCCCAGGGCTGTCCAATAATCCAGACTCCGAACTCCATCCATCTCATAATCTCCATAACTACGACTACTTCTAGTATACCCCCCCCCCCCCCCTACTTCTGTTAACTTTTAGTAGCACATTTCAAAAAACTCTAAGAAACTCTTGACAAATTTATAAGAGAACAACACCTCCCGCTTTCTACCAGAAATGCTCGCTACACTCGCACAAACCCATACGTTTTACTCCGGAAAACATCCACTCTAGTCAGGAGCATCAAGTAGTTGACGCTGATAATGCTGTTGACTGGAAGTAATCTTCACGATGTCACGATCCAAAAACTCGAAATTCTTGCTCGCCTCGTTGTAGTGATTAACAGTTGTCCCAAGTGACCTGCCAAGTTTATTTAAATGCTCTTCATACTTCGTGATGTGCCGCTCTAGTTTTGCGATTTGCTTGCGGATCTCACCGGTGTTCTTCTCGATGGTTAGTGCGCGAATTCCTTGCAAAACTATCTGTAGATATGCCACAAACGTCGTCGGACTCACAACAATAACATGCCTCTCCTGGTATGCATACTCAACAAGACTTCGGCTCGTTTCCCCCAGCCCCACCTTGTTGATCACCAAGTCATAATACAGCGCCTCAGACGGAATGAACATAAATGCAAGCGGAGTTGTTCCGCTCTTCTCGTCAACATACTTCGCAGTTTCATCAATGCGCATCTTCAGGTCAGCACTCACTGACTTCCTGAATGCCTCTTTCTGGTCACTTTTAGGTTCTGCCTCAATGTAGCGGTTGTAATTCTCAAGCGAGAACTTCGCATCAATTGGCAGAATCTTATCATCAAGAAATATAACTGCATCAACAATTTTCTCACTGCCAATCCGATACTGCGACTGCCAGCTTGTGGGCGGAAGTACATTATCAAGTGTGTTGTACAAAAAGAACTCGCCAACAACTCCTCGCTGCTTCGGATTCATCAAGATATTCTGCAACGTCTTCAGATTGCTGCTAATTCCAACCACCTGATTATTGGTGCTCTCTAGTTTCGTGAGCTTCTGCGTCACGCTCTCAATAATTTCAATAGTTTTGTTATACTGCTGAGTAAACTGCTTCTGCAACAAATCCTGCGACTTGTCAAGTCGATTGTTGACGGTCTTCGCCAAGTTGTCGCGCAGATTATCAACAGTTGTCCTACTCTTCTCAAGTTGACTGCTGATCGACTGTTGAAATTCCAACATGGTTTCAAGCATCTTCGCACGTGCATGTTCATCGGCTTCCGCTGACTGCTGTTTCTGCGTCTCAAGTCTAGCACCAAGTTTCGTAACCGCAAACAGCGAGATGACAACCACAGCAATCAGTAGTGGTGCCCCAAATAGAATAACAACAACTCCTAGAATATCCACAACAACAGTATACAACAGGGGTATGACATTTTAGATTTCTAGTAGTTTTTCAAGCCCCACAGTCAACCCCTTGTGCTCCCCCTTTTCTAGTTCCAAAACTGCCAGAATGATCCCTCTTGCGAAGCACTCACCAGTGAACGAATCCTGCCTGAGTTCAAGTTGTTCCCCCGCATTTCCGAAGAGTACAAGTTCATGCGCGTTAAGTCCCAAGTTCCTGACTGCATGCACAGGAATTCCATCAACGCGCCCTCCACGAGCACCGAGCTCATCTGAGGTCGTCGCATCAGGGCCGCTGAGATTAACTCCCGCACTCTTACGCACCTGAGAGATTGCTCGAGCGGTTGAAATGGCAGTCCCACTAGGTGCGTCCAACTTGTTCGGGTGGTGCATCTCAATAATTTCAACACTTG
>AXYY01000103.1 GCA_000485475.1 Candidatus Ancillula trichonymphae ImTpAt | reverse complement strand
TGTACATCAAATGCGTGTGGTTGAACTCATCTGCAGATGCATCATCTTTTTCCGCGAGCGCGCCAAAAGTTGCAGGGCGGTTTCGGTTCTTGAGATATGCACGACTTCCAACATCACGCGCAGAAATCTTCTGGTAGCGCAAATCTTCACCTGTGAACAACTTGTCCTTAACGCTGTCCAGATATGCGCCAGTTACTAGTAACTACGCCCCGTAACTGAACATGTCATAAGTCTTGTTCGCAATATTCCAGGTCTTCGTAATCAGCCCCGCGAGCAACTCCAGCCTAACTTGTGCATTAAGATTTAATTTACATTATCGTTACCAAAACCACCACTACTAAATGCTAGATCAAACTTTGCAACTCCGGAAACACTAACATCTGCAACAAACGATGCTTTTGCTCCAAGTGTAACATTATTTATAACTGGTTTAATAAAAAGGCGTCCGTAAATGTCAAAATCACGGTTCGGATCAGTGCGACCAATCTTCGAAAAATCAAATGATGTATCTTCTCCATGAGTTCCATCTCCAGCACCTCCAATATAAACATGCTTGTCATTATGCGGTTCAACTGCCATCAACGCACCAGCATTTCCAGACAAGTTCAACTGTAGATAAAGTGTAATTCAATCGGAGTCATGTATTCGACTTTCTGGGACAGAGCACCCTCAAGTGTTCCAACTAGTGCAAAGTTTGAGAAGTAGTAGCGCTTATAGTTACTGGATCTTCCTTCATCTCCAGTGAAACCCCCACACGCTCATGGTGATCGCATAACTTCTAGTCATTTTTGCACTTCGCTTGCCGTCCTCGCTGTTTTTGTCAACTGCAGTTTTCGCCTCATTTTCAGTCGCATTTGCAGCCTGATTACTATTTCCCGCATTTGCTTGCGCGTCCATTTCCTTCGCCTTTTCCGTGACTACTTCACTGGCTGTTTTCTGCGGCTTACTGGAATTTTTTACAGAACTGTCTTCAAATGTTTTACTGTACCCGAACTTAATCGTTCTTTGTTTAATCTGGCGCGGATTACCATTCTCGTCAAGTATAGAGCATCTCCGTTTGAATCCACCAACATTTTCGCATCATCAAGAATTTGACCGTTACTTTTCATCAGGCTTTTAGCTTCGCGCCCATATTTTTCACCAGCCCCAAGTCAAATGCGGTGTCAACACTACCCAATTAAATCCACTACTTTACTCGCTGGTGTGGCAAACGTGTTGATTATTTGAATCGCGCTAACTGCACTAGAATACGCAAAACCAACTTTAGGCTCTTGTATGCATGATCGTTGGTGTCAACAACTTGAACTGTGAAGTAATCACCTGCAACAATTTCTCAGTTGCTGGATTTAGGCTGTAGTTTGCGTTTTTGGAGTCCTCATTGGAAACTATGCGGTAGCACTTTCGAAGTAAGTTGTGTCATAAACTGTGGAATACTGACTCTTGAGCGCGTATTGTTATTCGAGTAGCGGCGCACAATGTTTTTACGAATAGATTAACAATTCTTGGTATTATCTCAAACGAGTAGAGATGTTGGCATCCTCGTTAGTCACCTCAGTTTTGGGGTCTAGTTTCTGCAGGCGATTGTTGCTGTCATAACGATATGCAGAAAATCTTGATATCGAAGTAGTCATACTCGTTGAAATTGATCTCAGTTGCAACGTTCACGCGTAATGTGGATGTGTAAACTTGACCATTAATAAGTGAAGTTCGCGATATACGCATCATCAGGATTGTAATCTGGACTACTAAACTTGAACTCACCATTCTTGTCCGTAACGCATTGCTGTCCCTGAATGTCAACAAGTACACCCTCTAACGGAACAACTTTTGACTTCATCGCTGAATTGTTCTTGTCTAGTATTGAAATTTCACTACGAGTGAGTCGTTCAGAAATTGTCTGCTGCTTGCTGGGCGGATTTGCGGCTCTTTTATTTGTTGTGTAGTATATTTTGCGCTCAGAGGACTGGAATGTTGGCACAAACGAGAAGAGATTTCCAGCGGCATCATCAACTTCGGATTCGCGCTGTCGAGTGCACCACTTGGTAAGTTCACGAGTTCACTGGCGTCAAAAACTCCGTCATTATTTGTGTCTCCAGTTGCGTCATACCATATCTAGTAACATATTTGTCTTCATCCGCCTGATCGCGCAAAGTGCTGAGTATTTTGTATGCATGTTGTAGATTATACAGTGTTATTTTAATTGCAGAACTGCGCGAATACGAGTGGCCGTTGATGACCTCTTCACCTGTATATTCAGATGTTTGCGACTTACCGCTCGCGTCAGTATATGCGGCAACCGTTTTCTTCAAGCTTTCAATATCAGTTGCGCGCGGATGTACAAATACGGAAATTGCAGCAACTAAATATTGCGCAACTAGATGATTATAGGATCTACCGCCGTTTCTGGGCGAAAACTTGTAGACTCCAGCATCCGCTGTATTTTGTCCCAGACTTGATGCAGACCTACTGCTTGCTGTCCGACTCTCCGCATTTGCAGGTGAATTGCCGAGTATGCATGCTTCAACTGAACTAATATTGGCATTCTTGCTGTCTTGTGTTTGGTAGATCTGCGAATACAGTTGTCGATAATCATCTGCTGATTTTCGTGCTTCAACCCTGCGTTTGCAGTGTAGTAATCGTAACTCTTGATGTACTCGCCATTCATTCTTGCTGAAACTTGAAATTGCGAGCATGTCCAGCATTCCCATTGAAATTGTATTACCTTTCCAGTCCTTGAGTTTTCCAGTGTACAAGTCTGAAATCATGAAGTTTGTTTTATCAACGTAGTAAGTACTTAGTCCTCGCATCTGCCCTCTGTGACTTCAACTTAAAGCCCCACAAGTACACATTATATCCTCCTTCACCTCATCTCCGGAAGACCGCTAAGAAACTGCGTCTTCAAGTTCATAATATCGTTGTTGTAGAAGTTCTTGAAGTGCGTGGAATTGGCTTGTGCGTCCGTTTGACTACCGTCCTCGAAATCCAGCGTGCCGATGGCGTAACTTTGCGTTTGTAGTTTGTAATCTGTACCTAAAATATGTTCACGCGGAGTTATAATTGCGTCCGCATCTGTCATCTCTGGAATCAACAACTGCAGTTGTATGGGCGTGTAGTACGCAGTGACATTCTTGAAGTTACCACTCGAGTCCTTGGTTGATGCATCTGCTGAACGCACTCCAACCGTTATACTCTTTT
The DNA here is from genome assembly GCA_000485475.1 of Candidatus Ancillula trichonymphae ImTpAt. Taxonomy (GTDB): domain Bacteria; phylum Actinomycetota; class Actinomycetes; order Actinomycetales; family Bifidobacteriaceae; genus Ancillula; species Ancillula trichonymphae. The sequence goes on along the minus strand of AXYY01000103.1, from coordinate 5,940 downwards.
GTGTTTCTTCTCTTCAGCTGTTAAATCGTGCTCCCAAAAAACACTAGTTTTGTAAATTTTGTTGTCAAAACTGCGGATGTTCCCAAAATCAACGAAATTCCGAAAATCAGAATAGTAACCGGTGTTCGTTTTCTTACCGGACTTGTGTTGAATATGTACCAGAACTGCTATTCGACGTGGTTAACGTTATCTTCGAGATCATCGAAAGGTCCACATTTGTCTTCGAAATACTTTCACCAACATTTAACGATTTCTCGTTGTTTTCCAGTCATGTCCAAGCAACTCTAGAATTATCTCAGCCGAAGTTTGCCCCCTCTCCAGCTTCAATTCTCGTAGTTAAAAAATCAAAAACACCAGTTGGGTACCTCTGGTTGTCAACTGAATTTTCAAGTTGTTGCGCCATCTGCGCAGTAATCCGCTCTTCGGCTCCAAAAACACTCGTTGGACTCAAAAATCCCATCAACAGCGAAAAAATACTACTGAAAACCGTAACATTTCTTATAAAAGCAAACTTCTTCATATAACTTCCATCTCCCATGTGGTTCAGTATACACAGTAGCAAAATTAAACCATTGTTAGATCATCATTGCGTGCGCATAAATTCTACGTAACTTTTGGCGTACAACTGATAATTACTAAAATAACTTGACAAAGTGTATACATGTGTGGTACACTGGCAGCTGAGTTTATTTTAGGAGTTTTAAGTATGGCTGCAAGATGTGATGTTTGTGCAAAAGGCCCCTCGTTTGGGCATAATGTTTCGCACTCTCAGGTGAGGACTAACCGTCGCTGGAGTCCGAATATTCAGGTCGTTCGTGTTTCAACTAGCGGAAACACCAAGAAGTTGCACGTGTGTGCTGCTTGTATTAAGGCTGGAAAAACTCAGAGGCTGTCCTAATCTGCGGAAGTTGTTTGCAGGAATTGTAGAAGCTGTCTGCTGTTTTGGCGTCCATCGCTCTGCTTATTGTTCTGTGCGGCTATTCTTGTGCTGCAGAAATCATCAACTTGATGCGGTTCAGCTGGTTCACTTTTGAGGCACCGGAATCGTAATCTACGGAAACAATGTTCGCACTGGGGTGCTGGCGCCTAATTTCCTGGAAAATACCTCTTCCAGTCACGTGGTTGGGCAAGCATGCAAAAGGGTTTGCACACACTATGTTAGGCGCACCTCGGTGAATCAACTCAACAATTTCACCAGCGAGTAACCAACCTTCACCCGCCTGGACGCCTATACTTGTAACGGTGCTTGCATAATCAACAACTTGTTGCATTCTGGGCCAAAAATCGAACCGCCTGGATTTTGCATACGCTTTGTTAACAGGTCTATTGAACAGTTCAGCAATAATTCCAGCGAGTTTCTTACCAACTATCGCTCGTCTCGAACCGCGCCTGATGTTGCTCCAGTTCCATTTGGCGATGTACAACTTGTTGGTCATGAACGGGAAAATGCCCGGCATAACTGCTTCACATCCTTGCTCCTCAATAACATCAATAACGCTATTGTTCGCATCAGGATGGAATTTCACAAAAATTTCTCCAACAACTCCAACGCGCTTCTTTCTCGGAATGTCGCGCAATTCAAGTGCTGAAAAATCCGCAACAATTTCGTGCACCATCTTTTTGTAGCTGCCACGAGTTGATCCATCAATCCAGTGACGAATCTTGTTGTTCCACTTCTCATATAGCGCATTAACTTCACCCACATGCTTCTCATAGGGGCGAGTGCGAAGTACAACATCTTGCAACACATCGCCTAGGACTAGTGCGCGAAATGCCCAGATCAGTTGCGATACTCCTAACTTGAAGCCCGGATGTTTTTCTAGTCCGCTAGTAGAAATAGACAAAACTGCAATGTCGCCAAAACCAGCCATTTTCAGCCCCATCCGGAGCATGGAGATGTAATTTGTTGCCCTGCACATTCCACCAGTCTGACTCATGACCACACTAGTTTTGCCCAGATCGTATTCTCCACTCTGCAACGCATTTATTAACTGCCCGATCACCATAACAGCAGGAAAACACATATCATTGTTGACATATTTCAGCCCGACTTCAATGTCTTCTTCCGTAACTTTTTCTAGTACTTTGAGCTTGTAGTTTGATCTTGTGAAGATACTTTCCACTAGCCTGAAATGAACAGGTGCCATTTGCGGACACAAAATTGTGTGCGTCTTTTTCATCTCCTTAGTAAACACTTGATATTTTTGACCGTAAGTATTACTGTCATCGTCAAGTTTTTTTCTGCTGTTGCAGTTTTGAGTTGTTTCCTGCAGCCGCGCCTTTCGAGCCACCAAGAGTGAACGTAGCCTGATTTTCGCAGCGCCCAAGTTGGACACTTCATCAATTTTCAGCAAGGTGAAAACGTCCCCGAAGTGGCGCAGTATTTCCATAATCTGATCTGAAGTCACCGCATCAAGTCCGCAGCCGAAAGAATTGAGCTGGACAAGTGACACGAGGTCATTTTGCCCGGTGAATGCAGCCGCCTTATAAAGTCTAGAGTGATACATCCACTGGTCCATAACCCGAAGTGGTCGCTGCAAATTCTCGAGCTCGCCATTTGCAACGCCCTTGTCAAATAAAGTAGCTGCAATGTCTTCAGTCATGACAATTTGCCCAAGCAATAAGATGGCCTCCGGAATGCCGTGGTTAATTTCAGGGTCTAGATGATATGGACGACCACCCAGCACTATTACACTGATGTTGTTTTTCTGCGCGAAACCCCAAACACGTTCGCCTTCTGCCTGCACATCCAGCTTGAACTTTTCATCTTCCTTATAACCTTTCTCAACTGCTCGTTTGGCATCATCCAGTCCAATTCCCAAGTGCCTGAATTCCTCCCAGACTCGTTTTGCGGTGTGTTTTTTGTGCTTGAGGCTGAAATACGGGTAGATGAAATCGATTTCTGCAGTTTTTCCTTGCCCTTTTGAAACACGATTGCCGTGAAGTTGTTCAACATTGTTGGCAATAACCTGCGGGTAGTTCGCAATAATCGGACAGTTGTAATTATTATCTGCATCTGGAGTTTCATCAACTTCAAACGTTATGCACGGATAAAAAATGCGCTTAACACCACTCTCAATTAAGTCAACGACCGCTCCGTGCACCATTTTTGCAGGATAACAGATATTTTCTGCAACTATTGACTCCATACCTTTTTCGAACAATTTATGACTACTTCGAGCGGACAGTTTTACTTCAAACCCCAGCTCAGTCAAGACTGTGAACCAGAATGGATAATTCTCGTACATGTTCAAAGCGCGCGGAATGCCAATTACTCCACGATATTCAACACCTCGCTTTTGTGCCTGCTTTTTTGTCAGCGGTTTATAATATCTACGGTCAAAAGTGCGGTCATATTTATACTGGAACAAGTTTGGTAACGGCTCTTTTGAGGTCTCGTTTTCATCTACTTGGTTGTCATATGCGGCCGCACCTTTCTCGCACCTATTCCCGCTAACGAACTTCGCACCAGATGAAAATGTTGTCACAGTCAACTTACAGCGGTTAGAGCAGAACGGACAGAATTTCAGCTGCGTATCTAATGTTAATGAATATAACTCTTCATCGTTTAGCATGGTAGTTGTGGTCTTGGCGAGTGCGAATTGCTGTTTGGCTAACTTTGCAGCTCCAAATGCGCCCATTAAACCAGAGATGTTTAGACGAACAACCTCAATTTCAGTCAGAAGTTCAAAGGCTCGTAGTACTGCGTCATTTAGAAAAGTGCCCCCCTGGACAATGACTTTTGTCCCCAAAGATGTGACATCTCGAAGTTTGATGACCTTGTAGAGTGCGTTTCGGATTACAGAATATGCTAGACCCGCAGAAATATCTGAAACTGTTGCACCCTCTTTTTGTGCCTGTTTAACGGATGAGTTCATAAAAACCGTACACCTGCTACCTAAATCAACAGGATCCGAACTCTCTAGTGCTAGCGACACAAACTCCTCAATACTCTTCTGCATGGTCGCCGCAAATGTTTGCAGAAAACTACCACATCCAGACGAGCACGCTTCATTTACAGCAATAGAATCGATTGTTCCAAGTCCCAGATCATCGCGCGCAATTGAGAGGTATTTCATGTCCTGACCGCCGATGTCAATAATTGAAGTAACTCCAGGCAGAAAATGTTCAGCCGCAGTGTAATGAGCAACAGTTTCAACTTCTCCACCGTCGAGCCTAAGAGCAGTTTTAATCAAGTCTTCGCCATAACCAGTTGTGAATGCGTGTGCAATATATGCACTTTCTGGTAGTTTGTCCAAAATATGGCGCACAACTGAACGCGCCTTCAACACAGGATCTGCATCATTTGAAGAGTAAAATGAGTAGTAAATCTTATCTTGTTCATCAATGACAACCGCCTTAATTGTGGTTGAACCCGCATCTATCCCCAGAAAAAGAGGGCCACTAGCCATGCTGATGTCCAAGATTTCAGCGCGCGCTTTTTCGTGCCGCTTTTTGAACCGCTCAAATTCCGCAATATTCTTGAAGAGTGGACGCATCCGTTTTGTTCCCGCACCTTTCGCGTTGTTGAACTTTTCCAACGAGAAAATCAGTTCTTGCATAGTCGGAAGTTGCTCACTTGGAGTAGTTATGTTTTTCTTCGCCAAAAGTGCAGCACCGAGTGCAACAAAAAGTTGTGCATTTTCTGGTGTTATAAATTCATCAACATTTTCTTTCAGCGCACGCCTAAATGCTTCTCGCAGTTCGGGCAGGAAGTAAAGTGGACCGCCCAAGAATACAACTTTTCCTCGAATCGCACGCCCGCACGCAAGTCCAACAATAGTTTGTGTTGCAACTGCCTGGAAAATGCTAGCCGCCAAATCCTCAGATGCGACACCATCATTTATCAGCGGTTGTAGATCAGTTTTCGCGAACACCCCGCATCGGGACGCAATTGGATAAAGCTCGTTGTAGTTTTGTGCAAGACTATTAAGACCAGTTGCGTCCGTCTTCAGAAGAATTGCCATCTGGTCTATAAATGCACCAGTTCCACCAGCACAAGTACCGTTCATGCGCTGTTCTGGCGTCGGCTTCAAGTAGGTGATTTTGGCGTCCTCGCCTCCGAGCTCCACGATAACATCAACACCTGGATTGTAGCGGTTTATGGCCTCAGTTTCCGCAATCACTTCCTGCACAAATTCAATTCCAACTGAGGTTGCAATTCCCATACCAACAGAGCCAGTTAACGCAGCGCGAATTCGAACTCTACCAGCCACATCTGAACCGTATTTTGCTGCCAGACTTGCCGCAGTATCTTGAAGAATTTCCAACATTGACGTTTTGATGTTCGCATGATGTCTCTTGTAGAGTGAAAAAACAATTTTAGGAGTTTGACTTTCCACTGCTATCTTTCGGTCAGTTTCATCTTCAAGCGCAACTACTTTGACAGTAGTAGATCCAACATCAAGCCCCAAGTTCAAAATAAGTTCTTCGTTATTGAGCATTTTAATATTATATCACGACTTATATATGGATAACTATAAGCAGATGCTCAACTACATGTGTGGTATAATGGGGCGGTGGTGAATTCAAGGTTGGCTCAGTTAGTTAACGATGATGTTTCGTTGTTTTCTGCTGATGCACAAACCAGCCAGAAAGAGTTATCTAGTGGAAAAAAGCAGAGGAAAAAGTCTAGACCTGAGATTTTTCAGGTGCCTAAGACGAAGCGCAATGGAGAGGTGAAGACCAACCGCAAGGGGGAGGTTAAATACAAGTCTCGCGTCAAAAAGTTCGACAAATCTGGTGCTGCACTACTTAACATCAACGGCGTACAAAAATACGGTTTAACTCGTGGAAAAAGGGCGCTAGTTGTGGCATTCTCCACACTTTTGGGCTTGCTGGTTGTTGCGTTTTCAGTTCTCGCATGGTTCTACTTCTCGATGCAATCGAACTTGAATAAGGGGACAATCACTGGCGATCTTTCAGATGTTTTAACCAAGA
>AXYY01000102.1 GCA_000485475.1 Candidatus Ancillula trichonymphae ImTpAt | reverse complement strand
GAGTCTGGAAATTCATGACGTTCAAGAATTTCAGCGTGTACTGCATGCCCAAGTTGTCCGTTTGCACCTAGAACTAGAGTCTTCTTCGGCTGCATCGGCTTGACCTCATCAAAACTGGGGTGCTGTTTATCTTTCTCGCTGATTTCCACAGCCGCAGAATTGAGCGGAATTGGCCAGTTGATGTTCAACTTCTTGTCCGTAAGGTTTACAAAAGTGTAGTCCGACTGCTTAGATGCTGACCAGTGCGCATTAACTAGATATGTGTACGCCGTGTTATCTGCGAGCGCCTGAAACGAGTTGCCTACTCCGCGCGGAACGAAAATTGCCTTGCTGGGGTCCAGTCGCGCGGTAAAAACTTCACCATATGTTTTTGAGCCAGCTCGTAAATCTACCCATGCACCAAAAATTTCACCAGCTGCAATCGAAATGTACTTGTCCCAAGGTTCTGCATGAATTCCGCGCGTCGTTCCGAGGTTCGCGTTGAATGAGATGTTGTTTTGCACAATCTTGAAGTCTGGAACTTTTACACCAACTTGATGCGCACTTGTCGTAGTAGCCATCTTCGCCCGTTGCCAGTTCTCCTTAAACCAACCGCGGCCGTCACCATGAACCGGTAGATCCAAAATCAGCAAGCCGTCAATCGAAGTAGTTGCAATTTTGAGTTCCTTTGAGTATTCTAGTGGTGTATTTTCTACTTCATCCATGTTCAACCTTCTTATTCCTACTGCCCGCTCAATGCATATTTAGCCTCAACTTCAGCTTTTTGAGACCTCCACCAATCTTCATTAGTTTTATACCAGTTGATGGTTTCTTCTACTCCTTTTTCAAAATCTGTGAATTCAGGAGTCCAGCCAAGCTCAGCCCTGAGTTTTGAGGAGTCGATTGCGTAACGCAAATCATGTCCTGGACGGTCGTTCACATGTTCAAAATCATCCGGAGACTTACCGAACAGTTTTAGCAACAATTCAATAACCTCTTTGTTGCTCTTTTCGCCATCAGCACCGATAAGGTATGTCTCACCAATACGCCCCTCTTCCAGTATTTTCCAGACAGCAGATGAGTGATCGTTGGTGTGAATCCAATCGCGTACATTTTCGCCACTACCATAAAGCTTGGGGCGTACGCCACAGATCAAGTTGGTAATCTGGCGCGGAATGAACTTCTCGATATGCTGATACGGGCCGTAGTTGTTTGAACAGTTGGATATGGTTGCCTTGAGCCCAAACGAACGAACCCACGCACGTACGAGCAAGTCCGAGCCCGCTTTTGTAGAAGAATATGGCGAGCTGGGGTTATAAGGTGTTGTATCTGTGAAAGACTCGCTATTGCCATCAGCATCCCTGAGCGGTAGATCTCCGTAGACCTCATCTGTTGAGATGTGGTGAAAACGAATGCCCTTTTTTCGTGCAGCCTCAATTAGAGTGTAGGTTCCAACTAAATTGGTTTGAACAAACGGACTAGGATCGCTCAACGAGTTGTCATTGTGGCTCTCAGCGGCGTAGTGAACAACAGCATCTGCTTTTTCTAGCAAATTGTCAACTAGTTCCGCATCACAAATATCTCCTGGAACCAACTTGTGCCGGTCATTTGGGAGGCCCTCGAGGTTTCGTGCATTTCCAGCATACGTCAACTTATCAAGTATGGCAACAAACACATCTGGCTGGTTTTTCACAACATAATGCACAAAATTAGACCCTATAAATCCTGCACCTCCAGTTACCACTATTTCGCGCATTGTAATCCTGTCCTCTCTAAGCTACTAGCAACAAACATACTGGTCCAGTATACCACAGCATCGCGGTGCGTGTACAAGTTTGGTGGAGTTTTCGACGAAAACACATTACTTCATGCGAACTTGACATTTTGTGCGGTATATGCTACAATGGGGAGTAATGGTTTTTGAAAGGAAAAATGATGGCAAGTAAAAGTGCTGATATTCGCCCTAAGATTACGCTGGCGTGCGTGGATTGTAAGGAGCGGAATTACATAACGAAGAAGAATCGTCGCAACACTCCTGATCGCCTTGAGTTGAAGAAATTCTGCTCAAGATGTAACGTATTAACCGCACACCGCGAAACAAGGTAAAAGGTAAGTTCTAATTGCTAAACACTTCAGAAAATGGTACTGCTCAACCAATTCAGGAAAACGTTTCTGGTAGTTTTGGTGATCTGGAAGAAGTTCCTGTTGACGCGTATGGCGGTGTTCCGTATGATACAACTGTTGTAAAGTCCAGCCATCGAGTTGCAACTCCTGAAGCCCAAGTTGATCTAGTTGAAGGTTTAACACTAATTGTTGTGCCGGTGCTGCTGCTGGGTGCATTTGTGCTGGGCAGTAACTTT
>AXYY01000101.1 GCA_000485475.1 Candidatus Ancillula trichonymphae ImTpAt | reverse complement strand
TTTTGCGCACAACGGAGTTTCTACAAAACACTACCTTATTGTGCAGGCGCGCGGGTGAATTGGGGTGCGCAAACGCGTTTTTGCGCAACAAAACGCCATTTTCAGCTTCTCCTAACTACACTTGTGGTTTATTTGAGGTTGTGGTATAACAGTTATCATGAAATTATTCATAAAGAGGGCACCCCTCCCCTCCCGCTTTCCAGTTTAAAGTCAAGAAAACGCACTTTCAGCAAGTCTTCAGATGTTATGCGCGTAATAAAAGTCTAGCATTATTTGCAAGTGTCGCAGTTGTCTTGACAATTTCACTTGTGCGCACTGAACTATCAGTAACTTTTGCAGCAGATGGTGACATGAGCCAGTTTTAACTGCACCTGAAATCACTCCTAATGTTTTATTTAATCAAAGAGCAAGTGGCACACTGAACGAGCAGCAAAATCAACAGAAACAAACACAAAACGGACAACCCGATTACGAGGGGGAAAGAACGAAGGCAGCACAATTGACTTGAACGATACCACAGACTGGACATACATTTACAATTCAAGACGATGCAGATGTAACGGGGTTACCGGTTCGACCACAAAAGTAGTATAGAGTCGTGGTAGAAAGTGATGCGAAGAACGTGAAAATAACACTTGATGATGCTTCAATCAGTAGTAGCATGCTTCACCGTTTGATATGGCTGGCGCAGAAGTCACCATCACTCTTTCTGGAGAGAGTAGTTTGACTGCAATTGATTCCGGAACCAACGCTCCAGCAATTTATGCCCTAAATGGCTCAACGTTGACCATTGAAAGTGCAAGTGGTTATGGTTCGTCAGGAAGGTACGTTGAATGGCAACTGGTTTAAAAAACTCGCAAACGGAAAAGGTAGGAGCAGGAATTGGCGGGGGTTATGCAAGTTCCGGTAGCAATATTACTACCCCTATCAATGGCGGTATCGTAAGGACTTTTACTGGACCGGGAAGTGACGAACCAGCATCAATTGAAGACGGTGGCTATGCTACGGGTGGGAATATTACCCCATTAATGGAGGAGTTATCATGGTTGACCAAATTGGCAGCGAGCGGTATTCGCAATCGGAAGAGTGGAAGTATTAACGTGACTGGTGGCACAATAATTGCTACTGGCAACATTGGACTTTCTTCAGGAGTAGGAGTAGTAACGGAGGGCGCGCCTCAACCACCATTGATAAAAGCTTGGTCTTCACAGGTGAGAGATAATAAGTGGACGTAATGGTTCTAATCCCGAACATGGCATTTTAACTGATGACGATGTAACCACATAGCTACTGGTCCCTCCTGTCACAGTCACCATAAAGGCAGACCTGCACATACCTAGTGGAGAGAGCAACCCTGACAATTCCTCAAGAAAAATTAACAGTTGATGTTGCTGATGCGCATCAACTGATTCTTGACAGTGGTGGAGCACTTGATGCTCCTGGTGCGTTAAACGTTACAGAAGGTGGCGAAGTTGTGATTAAACCTGGTGCTATTTATTCCGGGCGAAACTAAACTACCAGATGGCACAGAATATGAGGGTGCATTAGTCGAACTTGATGAGACTGATTTCGTTCGAGCAACTTCAGATAGTGTTACGGTGCGCACGCGCATTTAACCGTAGGAACTCAAAGTATTGAATATGCCATTAAAAGGTAAGTCCTGATACTCTGCACCACCATTTTGCGCAGCCGGAGCCGAAGATTGCCCTGTTGAGCCTGATGTTAAATCTGATGATAAAACCAACGGATGGGCAGACAACGGCGTTTTTACCAAGCTGGAACCGATCCAAGTTGGTAGAGCGGGGTTTACTTGCTGATTTGAAAACATTTTCAGCACATGGTGCGTATGCACAATGGGAGTGGTTACTTGCTTGACTGCACAGAACACAACTGGAGTTTCTGGGGTGCTGCCGGTTGAGCCGTCGTTTATAAAACAACTTGATAATGTTACTAGTGATGTTGAAGTTGATACATTTAAGATTAGCATGCTCGGGACTAGTGAAATTGTTCGTGTGGTTAAACAATATCTGGTTGAAAAACGCCCGAAGTTCGTTGTGCTTGACCCAGTTATGGTTTCAAAGCGGGGGGGGATCGACTGCTGAATGAAGAGGCGGAAAGTTGTTCGGTTTAGTAAACCTGATTATACCCCAAATCTTCTGGAACTCGCGGTGCTGACAAGCTCTTTGCGGGTGCAGACTCTTGAGGAAATGGTTGCGCAAGCTAGTGCGTTGACCAAGCAACAGAAGGTGATGGTTCTTGCAAAGGGCGGGTACTTCCTGAATGCAGGTGTCGCACAAGACGTTCTGGTTAACCAATCTGGTGAAGTTGTGCAGGTGTCGCACAAGACGTTCTGGTTAACCAATCTGGTGAAGTTGTGCAACAGTTAGTGCACCGTTTTTGAACACCAAGAATACGCATGGAACTGGTTGTGCACTTTCAAGCGCAATTGCGGCACTTTATCCACAAGTTGGCACAGTTGAGGATGGTGTTGTTGCTGCAAAAAACTGGCTTACTAAGGCTATTGAACGGGGTGCGGATCTGCAAGTCGGAAGTGGGGACCGAGATTGATCATCTCTAGTTCAGCAAACCAACTACTCGTAAATTTAGTGAAGTTGCAACTGAACAAACTAGAGAGGTTTACAACAAGGTTGTCAATATGGAGGTTTATTGAGGAACTTGCAACTGGAACTTTGAGTAAGGATCGTTTTGCGAACTACATTGCGCAGGACTTACCAGTACTTGACTCAGTACGCGAAACTTTACTCCAAGATTGCAATTTTAGCACCAGATTATGCAGATGTTGCAATTTAGAACGACTTACAGATTTCGATAGCAACTGAGAAGCGTATGCAGGCCAAGTGGTTTAGGAGAATGGATACGATGTTGTGAAGTACACCAACATGCCGATGTCACATACAACTCTTGAACATGTTGGACATATGGCGATTGCGGGTAAAGGTACTTACACTCAAGTTTTAGCTACTATTTTACCATGTCGACACTTTATCGTGAGATTGGTGAAGAGATTTTGAGGCGCACGCAGAAAGCATTCGGACAAGATTTAGAGGGACACCCGTGTACCAAAGCTGGATCTTGAGTTACTGTTCAGATGAATTTCAGGAAGCGGTTGATGCAATGATTCGTTATTGATGATGCAGCAAGTAGAGTAAATTATGACGAGTTTGAGGAAATGCTTCGTGTTCACAACATCTCGTACAAGTGCGAGTTCGACTTTTCCAACCAGAATTAGCGTACAACAACTCGCATGAAGAATTCACTCAGCAAAATTCTGAGAGCTCCTTTCATTCATCAAGTTTAACATTAATTCGGTTGAACTTCAGGTTTTTGGGAATTTCGCGTTCATCTGCACTTGTGATGATTACTTGTCCTTTACCTTCAATGAACTCGACAACTTTCTGCCGCCGTTTCTGATCAATTCCCAAGAATACATCGTCAAGTAACAATACAGGTTCCTGAAAGTTCATTGTGCTGCTCTCTTTTTCCGTGAAAATCTTGTGTTCGACCATAACAAGTGTGAATGCAAGTGTCCAAATTTCACCTTGACTTAGATTTCCCTTCGCGCTGAACTCATTCACCTCAATTAACAGGTTATCTTTTTGTGCACCAATTGTTGTAAAACCTAGTAGAATGTCTTTCTCGAGGTTTTCTTCAAGTTCCCGCACAATTTCAGCCTCTTCATTTACGCGAACGGACTGCAGTAACTTGACCTTTATGGTGTTGTTGTTCTTCGCAACACAGTTGTATATGCCACTGTAGTATTTTTCTATTAGTTGAACTAGCTTCGCGCGCTTGGCGGTAATATTTTCACTATATTTTGCTAATCTACTGTTCCAAACTGACAAGGTATCAACAACACTAGATTTGTAGTTTTTCTTCAGTGATTTTAACAGGAAGTTTCGTTGGCGGATAATTTTTTCAAACTTCTGCAGTGCGTCAGAATAAGTGAAGTCATATTGTGAGATAATTTGATCAAGATAATTTCGTCTACTTTCAGGTTCACCAAGTATGATGTTGGTGGTTTCTGGGGAAAACAGGATTACTTTGCAAAGCTGTGGTGCGGTGTTCTGGTTCTTTTTTGTAGTAGTTGTTATTTCTTTTTGTATTGTGAACGAGAACGATTCTTTATGAACAACCAGCTGTATGCTCGCACACTCTGCTCCTTTTCGTATGAGCACCTTTTTGTTACTGGTCTTGTTGCTGAAGTTTCTAGTTGCGTAGTTTATTGCTTCTAGTAGATTTGTCTTTCCAGTTCCGTTTCCTCCAAGTAGTACGTTTATTCCGCGCTCGAATTCAATACTTATAGTTTTGTGCGAGCGAAAGTCGTTCAATCTGACAGTTTTTATGAACATCGTGACAATCGCTTGGCGTTACGTTACTCGTATTGGTACAATTACATATCTATATTCCATGTCCAAACTACCGTCTGGTTTGTCTACACCTACTAGCTCAACAGGTTTTGCTGATTCATCAAGCTTCATGACGATATATCTGCTCTTGAACTGCGCAATTCCCTCTTTTATATATGTGGAATTAAACTTTATGGTGATGTCTTTTCCGTTGTATTGACACGGAATCTGGTTCTCTGCATTAAAATCGTCATTTCCTTGTGAAGAAAGTTTAATTTCGTTCTTTTGTATATTGAAGACGATTGAAACGTTTTGATCTGTAAGAATTGACACACTATTTATGGCTTCTTGAAATACTTCTTTTTCAACAATCACTTCTTCAATATATTCGTCCTTGAATAGTTGGTCAGTTTGCGGAAAGTCACCAGAAATAAGTTGTAGAATACTTGTTTTTTCGTTTGCTTCGAACCCAACTCGATTTGAATTTTCTTCTTCAAAATGAATGTTAACAACTCCGCCACTTTCGAATCCACGAATAATTTCAAGTAGATTTTTGCTTTTCACCAGTAACGTAATCGTAGAATCTATTTTATTTTCAGGTTTCCATGCAATAACTTTTTTGGCAATACGGTAACGATCAATTGCAGAAAAGGTGATGTTTTCGTTATCAATTTCTACTTTGATGGCGGTTAAGATCGGTGTACTTTCCTCTTTTGCTGCAGCAATACTAACTTGCTGAAGACTGCGCAAGAACAAATCAGTTTCGACACTTCCCAGGGTCTTCGGCATTTGTCCAAAGTCTGGATAATTCTCCTTCGGCGCGCATGAAATCGAGTAGCGTAAGTTTTCAGATTCGACAAACAACTTGTTGCTCTTAAGTTCAAGCGTAACATCTTTATTCGGCAGTGCTTTGACAACTTCAGTAAGCAGACGACCCTGTATGATGACTTCTCCAGACTTCTCGATATTTGCCAACTTGCCGCATTTGGCAGAAACTTCGATATTTGATGCAGAAAGCGTTAGTGAAGCATCTTTTGCATCAAGTAGTATGCTGGAGAGTATGGGTAAAACTGGACGCGCAACAATAATACGGCTTACCCAGTTGATTGAGTCTAGTAGCACGTCTTTTTTAATTTTCAACTTCATGTAGCTATTATAGCACAGTTGCTGAGGTTGCACTTTTGAGCACTTCTATAGGTTCAAGGCAGTTTTCAGGAACTGAGCCGTTGAACTCTTGGTCTCACCTGCATTCTTCACAAGTTCTTCGGGTGACCCGTTTGCGATCTGCTTTCCGCCACCTTCGCCACCCTCAGGGCCCATGTCAATAATATAATCTGCACATTTAATTACATCAAGATTGTGCTCAATGACTATAACTGTGTTGCCCTGATCAACTAGTCGGTCGAAAACTTGTAGTAGTTTGTTAATGTCATCAAAATGAAGTCCAGTTGTTGGTTCATCTAGTATATAAACTGTGTGGTTTCGTGCGTTTTTGCCCAGTTCAGTTGCCAATTTGACTCGTTGCGATTCTCCTCCAGAAAGCGTGGTTGAACTTTGTCCCAAACGAACGTACCCCAAACCAACATCAACAAGTGTTTGCAGGAGCCTGTGGACGGTGGGGATGTTGTTGAAGAATGCGCACGCCTCTTCAATTGACATGTTCAGGACACCAGCAATTGTTTTACCGTTGTATTTAATTTCAAGTGTCTCACGATTGTAGCGCTCTCCTTTGCAGGTCTCGCAGTTAACGTAAACATCTGGTAGGAAGTTCATTTCAATTCGAATTGTGCCATCACCTTCACATGTTTGGCATCTACCATCTTTGACGTTGAACGAGAATCTGCCTGGTCCATATCCACGCGCTTTTGCCTCATTAGTTGCAGCAAACAGGTCTCGAATGTGCGTGAACACGGATGTGTATGTTGCAGGATTTGAGCGTGGAGTGCGCCCAATTGGCCCCTGATCAACATGAATTACCTTGCCCAAGTTTTCTTCTGCTCTCGTAACGCTCTTGTGCTTGCCTGGAACTAGACTCGCACCATTGAGTTTTCCTGCGAGTGCACGATACAAGATGTTGTTCACTAAAGTAGACTTGCCAGAACCAGAAACACCAGTAACAACTGTCAACACACCTAGCGGAAATCTAACTGTGATGTTTTTCAGGTTGTTCTCGCTCGCACCATTGACAACAACTGAATTCTTCAGCTGCACTTTTCTGCGCCTTTTGGGAACTGCGATGGCTTTGCGTCCAGATATGTAATCAGCGGTGAGCGAATTGGACTTCTCGAACTCTGCGCGCGGACCGCAATATACAACGTTTCCACCAAGAACGCCCGCACCAGGACCGATGTCCACAATCCAGTCCGCTTCGTTAATCGTGTCCTCGTCATGTTCTACAATTATTAGTGTGTTGCCCAACTTGCGCAAATGGTTAAGAGTTGAAATTAAACGCTCGTTGTCTCGTTGGTGCAGACCAATGCTAGGTTCGTCAAGTACATACAACACCCCAGTCAATCCAGAACCGACTTGTGTTGCTAGTCTAATTCGTTGTGCCTCACCGCCTGAAAGTGTTCCTGCACTACGAGCCAGAGTTAAGTAGTTCAACCCCACGTTAATCAGGAACTCCAGGCGCGCGGAAATTTCGCGAACAATAGGTTTTGCGACGACTTCATTTGTACTTGTGAATTCAGCTGTGGAAATCCACTTGTACGCGTCTGAAATCGACAAGTTTGTGACATCTGAAATTGACTTGTTGCTTACTTTTACAGCAAGAACTTCAGGCTTGAGGCGCGCACCTTTACAAGAAAAACATGCAACATCACGCATAAACCGCTCGTAGTATTCGCGCGCAGTTTTCGAAGTTGTCTGCATATATCGTCTGTGTAGCATGTTGATTATGCCCTCGTATTCAGTGGAGTACTCTACAGTTCTCCCCCAACGGTTCCGGTACTGCATTGAAATTCGGTTCTCGTGTCCATACAACACAATCTTTTGAATTTCAGTAGGAATATCACGCCACCTTTTGTTCAGGTCTAGTTTGATCTCATCTGCCAGTCCAAAAAGGGCCCTATAAATTGCTCTGCTGCCATTTATAGGGGTAAGTGCACCCGCCACTATTGAAATGTTCTCATCTGTGATCAGCAACTTTGGATCAATTTCGCGCTTGTAGCCAATTCCTGTACACTCAGAGCACGCACCATATGGAGCGTTGAACGAAAAAGTTCGTGGCTCGATTTCATCAAGTTCAAGTTCATGCTCGTTCGGGCACGCACGAACTATTGAAAAGTGCCGCATTTTCTGGTCAGATTCCACATCAACAAATTCGACGCTCAACTTCCCCTTTGCCACTCGAACAGCAGTTTCAATTGAATCTTGTAGTCGATTCTTCACATCATCATTTATGACGAGGCGGTCTACTACAACATCAATGTTGTGCCGCATGGTCTTGACGAGCGAGATGGAGCCATCATACAAGTTGATTACTTTGCCATCAATTTTGAATCTCGTGAACCCCTCAGACTTCAGCTCCTTCAACAACTGCGTCCATTCACCCTTACGGTCACGAACAACCGGAGCAAGCAGATATACGCGAGTGCCCTTTTCGAGGCCAAGTAATGTATCCACAATTGACGAAACTGGCTGTACTCGAACAACCTCATCACATACTGGGCAGTGCTGTGTACCTGCGCGCGCATAAAGCAACCGCAAGTAGTCATATGTCTCGGTAATTGTTCCCACTGTTGAACGCGGATTGCGGTTCGTGGACTTCTGGTCAATCGAAACTGCGGGTGAAAGGCCCTCAATAAAATCAACATCTGGTTTGTCCATCTGCCCAAGAAATTGTCTAGCATATGCGGAAAGTGATTCAACATAACGCCGCTGCCCTTCGGCGAAAATAGTGTCAAATGCTAGTGATGACTTACCGGAACCAGAAACGCCTGTGAACACCACCATTTTTTCGCGCGGAATTTCAATATCCACATCGTTGAGATTGTGAACGCGTGCACCTTTTACTCTCAGATTTACTTTACTACCCATTAGAATCCACTTCTTGCATTAAAACTTCACCCACACTTTCAGTTTTCGCTAGTTTTATACTGTCTTTTTGCAGTTTTATGACGGACGACGCAACTGTGGTCAACGAAATAGTAATCAAAATCACCATCAAAGACGGTAGTGTGTGAATCTCTGGTATAACTACTCCTGAACCATTCAGCGCCTCAAAAAGTAACTTGATGCCGGCGAATGCCAAGACAATTGCAAGACCTAGTGGAAAATACTGCAGTTTTTCGATGAGATTGCCAAGTATAAAATACAACTGTTGAAGTCCCATTAGCGCAAAAACATTTGAAGTGAAAACTATAAATGGATCGCGCGTAAATCCGAAAATTGCAGGAATTGAGTCAAAGGCGAAGAGTAGATCAGTTGTTATTCCTAGTGAAACGAAAACCACTAGTAGTGGCGTAAACACACGTTTTTTGTTGTTGATTACTACAACTTTGGAACCATCGTATTCATTGGTTATTGGCAACTTTTCATACAGAAACTTCACCAATTTGCTCTCTTCGTATTTAATTTCACCATCATTTTTTACTAGCAGTTTGACGGCTGTGTAGAGCAAAGATACACCGAAGAAATAGAACACCCAAGTAAACTTCTCGATGACCAAACCGCCTAGTGTTATAAATATTCCACGCAGAACCAATGCCACAAGAATTCCAACTCCTAGTGCTTCTTTCTGCAAGTGAACATGTACTTTGAACTTCGCCAGTATCACAACGAAAACGCACAAGTTATCAATCGATAAGCTGTATTCCGTTAACCAGCCTGAGTAAAATTCTAGTGCAGTAATGTGCCCATACTGCCAAAAAACCACCAGTCCGAACAACGCCGCAGCCGTCGCATAAACAATCACCCAGAATATGCAACTTGCAGTTTTAGGATAGCGCGGATTCCGCGAGTTGCGCACCACATCAATCAGAAGAACAACAACCAGCACAGCCAGCGTAACGAGTTCAAAATTCCACGACGTTTCCACAGGCTCCTCAACTACACTTGCACTAAACTACTTAAACTACCTGATGACTTGGCTGATGTTAAGTTGTCATCTTCTCAATCACGCCAATAAGAACTACTGATACTGCCCAAAGCACTGACATTAACAAAGTAAACCTATTCAAATTCTTTTCAGCAACACCTGAAGACCCCACACTAGATGCAATTCCGCCACCAAACATGTCAGAAAGTCCACCACCACAACCCTTATGCAACAGAATCAGTAGCGTCAACAAAACAGAAGCGAGCACCAGTATTACTTGAAATACAATCTTCAAAATTCCCATATTTTCCTTTCAGCAATAAACAGTGTATCACATTTTCTACCCGTTGTCAAACAACCGAAATGTTATGTGTACACAAACTTCCACTTTCATCATTCTGCTCACCAAAACTGCATCTCTTATCGGCAACATTCAGGTAAATTCTGCAGGTGCCTGAACTTTCTCAGGCACTCGACTAACTTCAGAGTTTTCAAAATAGTGTTCGCGGGCATTTTCGAAACTCCGCACTTTCTGTTGGTGAAGACTATTGGAAATTCTGAAATTTTATCAAGTTCACGCAGTTTTTCAAGTCTACTAAGTGCGTGAAACTTCAATTCAATTTGAATTGTGTAACCTCGCTTGCACAGATCTGGAAGTATATAGCGCAGAATTTCAACGCCGAACATATTGAAACTACCTGTATAATCAGCAAGTCTGAAGCCACTTTTAGGATTCTTAGGCGTATTTTGATATAAGAGTTTTCAAACTTGGAGATGAACTGCCGCACAATCGACCAATTTTTAATTGCAGCATCTTTTACATAACGACTACTAACCGCTAGCTGAATGCCCTTTTCTGCTAGATGCACAAATTCAGCAAGCGCACCAACTGGGTGCGAGAAATCAGCATCCATCTGTATGATGTGCGTGTACCCATCAGTTGCAATCAGCTGTTTGAATCCGCAAGTGTATGTGGTTCCTAGACCTGATTTTTCACCGAAAATAATCTGGACGCGCAGTTTTCAGACCGGTTTGCGTATCTAGTGCTATTTTTGCAGTACCATCCGGTGAGTTATCATCAAGAACAAAAACACCAAGAGTCGCACCGTTGTTGACAAATAATTCATCTATTTCCCACAACAGTTTGACGATATTTATTACCAGCTTCGTTATAAAAGTTGGAATGCATAATGCAATCTTCATTTATACTTCTGCAGTCTACTTATCATGGAAAGTGCGGGTGAGAATATCGAGTCGTTGTTCATTAGTTAATCTACTCCATAAGACGCAATAACCGCTAATCCTGATGCACAAGTTGTTGAAACGAGGGTCTTCTGGATGTTCATATGCGAGTTGAAGAGTTTCGCGCGTGAGCACGTTTATATTCGTGTGATACAACTGAAAAACTCCAGGAGTTCCTGCAAACATCCTGTCTAAAATAGTTGTCAACATCTGCACTTGCGAAGACTTTTCCGCACCAAGTGCGCTCGGCAGAATTGTGGTTGTTAACGAAATGCCGTCATAAGCGTTCGAGAACGGTATCTTGCTGACAGAAAGCATGCTTGCATAAACACCCTCATGATCAACACCATTTGATGGGTTCGCACCTGGAGCAAGCGGAGTTCCAGACTTGCGACCATCTGGTGTATCGCCAGTTTTCTTGCCGTATGCAACATTTGCAGTAATAGTCAGTAGCGAAAGTGTAGGGATTGCATCACGGTACATTTTCTGCGCGTGTAGAGCGTCATTCACCTCTTGTACAACTGCTTTTGCAATGTCATCAGCCCGGTTATCGTCATTGCCGTAAGTCGGAAACCCCCCCTCAACTTCGTAACTTGTAATTAAACCAGTTTCGTCACGCTTTACAACAACTTTTGCGTACTTAATTGCGGACAAACTGTCAACTATGTGCGACAAACCAGCCAAACCACAGCCCATCGTGCGCTCCACACTAGTGTCGTGCAACGCCATCTCCAGACTTTCGTAGAAGTAGAGGTCGTGCGAGTAGTGGATTATGCTCAGCGCCTCAACATAAATTTCAGTTAGATGCCATATCGAGGGCTTAAAGTGCTTCTCCCAGACAGTTTCAAAATCCAGAACTTCGCCATCATACGCGGGAACAACTCCTGACTCAAAAACTTGGTCACCAGTCAATTCATCACGACCACCGTTCAGCCCGTACAACAGTGCTTTTAGTCCGTTCATGCGCGCACCAAACAGCTGAATGCTTTCTTGACCGTCAGATTTGGGCACCGGAGAAACACAACATGCAATGGAGGTGTCGTCATTATACGCCTGCCGGATCAGTTCATCATTCTCGTATTGAATTGTTGAAGTTTCTATGGACAAGCATGTGCAGAAACTCTTGAAATTCTCAGGTAGATTTTTATGCCACAGCACAGTTAAGTTAGGTTCCGGTGCTGGTCCGAGATTGTTCAGAGTTTGCAGTATTCTGTATGAAGTTTTAGTCACCATCGGAACACCCGTAGTACTAACACCAGCAAGTGTAACAGTTGCCCAAATTGGGTCCCCAGTGTACATCTCATCAAATGCGTGCATGCGCAAGAACCGCACAATCCGAAGTTTTATCACCAAGTTATCAATAAGTTCCTGAATTTCTTGTTCGTTGATCGTGCCTTCTGCTAGGTCGCGCTCGAAGTAGATGTCCAAGAACGAGTCAATGCGACCAACTGACATAGCAGCACCATCTTGCTGTTTGATCGCACCCAAGTACGCAAAGTACAGCCACTGAACGGCTTCCCGCGAGTTCTGTGCAGGTTTTGAGATGTCAAAGCCGTACGCACCAGCCATCTTGCCCAGTTCCTTAAGTGCAGAAATCTGCCACTGTAGTTCTTCGCGCAACTTCAGCACATCATCGTCGCTCGCACTAATCTGCATGTTTTCGCTCAGATCCTGAAGTTTTGCAGCAACTAGGTAATCCAGACCGTACAATGGCAACCGCCGGTAGTCACCAATTAAACGACCACGCGCAGCATTATCTGGAAGTGCAGAAAGTATATGCGAAGACCGGCACTTGCGAATGCGTGGCGTATAAAGCTTGAAAACGGTATCATTATGCGTCCGCACGTACTTGGTGAATATTTCAGCTAATTCCTGATTCGCCTCTTCTCCAATTTCCGCAAGTGCTTTTTCAATACTACGCCAACCTTCAAGCGGCATAATCGGACGCTTAAGCGCTTCATCAGTTTGCAGTCCAACTACAACCTCATCGCTCTTGCTGATATATCCCGGCTTGAACGCGTTTATATCTGCTGGAATATCTTTCTCAACAGCAAAGACGCGCTTCAACCTTTCAGTAGGAAAATATTCATCTTCAAGAGTTTTCCATACAGAAGTTGTTTGCTGCGACGGACCTACGAGAAAATCACTCGAACCAGAATACGATTTCAGGTTGTTTTGTATGAAGTCACGCACATTCACCGTGTGGTTTTCAGAATCTGACCACGCACCCGACTTGAACCCGCGCCAACTTGCATTCTTGTCCTGTTTACATTCACTCACTGCATTCACCATGGGCCCATTATAGCACAGATTTTATATATTGTCTAGTAGTTTTTATAACTCAGGCAGTTCAACTGTTTCCACGCGCGGTTAGTTCTTCGCTTTTTACTAGGAAGTACTGCCAAAAATGAGGTGTAGATGGCGGCGAAGTGGAAAGTGTGCGGATTAAGATGTCATAGGCCTATGTTATAATATACACATGAATTTTGAAAGGCAACTAGAGAAGTTAAATCCGCAGCAGTTAGAGGCTGTAAAATATAACGGAACAGAGCAAAATCCCAGTACTTTGATGATAGTTGCGGGTGCGGGTTCTGGTAAAACTAGTGTGCTGACGAACAAGATCGCGTACATTCTGCACGAAAACCTTGCCATGACATGGCAGATACTGGCAATCACCTTCACGAACAAGGCCGCCAACGAAATGCGGGAGCGCATTGGCAAGATGTTAGAGTCGATGCACGAGCAGTTAGTTGGAGTAAATGCGAGACAACTTTGGGTGTCAACTTTTCATGGTGCGTGCGTTCGAATTCTGCGCAAGTGGTGCGAGAAGTTGAATTTGGTGCGGAGTTTCACGATTTACACCACACAAGATTCCAGGCAGCTGATAAGGGACATTCTTGAAGAGTTGAATGTTGACGCAAAGGTTCATCCACCTGCGTATTTTGCCAAGACGATAAGTGACTTGAAGAACGACCTGCAAACTCCGGAAGATTATTTACGTAGTGTTACTAATGTCAATCAGGAATTAATGCATAAAGTCTACGCACGATACGTTGTTCGTTTGCGACAACTGGACGCATTGGATTTCGACGACTTAATTGGTAGAACTATTGAACTACTGAGTAAAAATGAAGATGTTCGTGAATTCTACGCTGAAAAATTCCGCTACATTTTTGTTGATGAATATCAGGACACAAATCACGCGCAGTACATTCTGATACGGTTGCTGTCTGGCTATGGCTTTCCAGGTCACGCACCCAAAGCGAGCAAGAGAGCCTCTATAACAGTTGTTGGAGATCAGGACCAGTCCATATATGCATTCCGCGGAGCAACAATCCGCAACATTCAGGAGTTTGAGAAGGACTTTCCAGATGCGAAGACCATTCTACTAGAGCAAAATTACCGGTCCGTTAACACCATCTTGAAAACTGCCAATGCAGTAATCTCCAAGAACGGCAATAGGAAGAATAAGAACTTGTGGTCTGCAAAAGGTGAGGGGCAGAAAATCAAGGGATATGCGGCATATGATGCGTATGCGGAAGCAGACTATGTCATCAAGGAAATACAGCAACTGCGCAGTGCAGGTGAAAAGTGTAGTGAAATAGCAATATTTTTCAGGACGAATTCTGCAAGCCGCACATTTGAGGAGAAGTTGGTAAATGCGAGGATTCCGTACAAGATTGTTGGTGGTACGAAGTTCTACGATCGTAGAGAAATCAGAGACGTTATCGCGTATTTGTTCGCTGTTTTGAACCGCCATGATGATGTGCATTTGCGTAGAATATTAAATGTTCCCAAGCGTGGAATTGGCAAAACAACAGAAGAAAAAGTTGCTGCTAGTGCCTATGCGCACGGGTGCTCATTTGGTGACGCACTGGAAATGCTTGAGGATATTGAGGGCATAAATGCTGGTACGTGCAAAAAACTGGA
This sequence comes from Candidatus Ancillula trichonymphae ImTpAt, assembly GCA_000485475.1. GTDB lineage: Bacteria > Actinomycetota > Actinomycetes > Actinomycetales > Bifidobacteriaceae > Ancillula > Ancillula trichonymphae. The sequence goes on along the minus strand of AXYY01000101.1, from coordinate 5,525 downwards.
TGAGTTTAAGGAACTGCTAACGGAGCTAGAAGACGCATTGGATTCAGAAAAAACTGCCAATCTGGGTGCGTTTTTGGAGCTAGTTTCGATGAGGACTGGAGTATTGCAAGACCTTCAGAAAAGCAGTGATCCGCAAGATAAAGTGCGAGTTGAGAATATTTATGAGTTGATTCAGGCGGCCACAGCTTTTGTGCCACTTGATAATCCGGAGGGTGAGGAGCGCAGTTTGCTGGAGCTTTTTTTGGAGCAAGTTGCACTTTCCTCTGATACCGATGAAATTCCAAACAAAGATGCACAGTTGGATGGATTCGTGACGCTTATGACTCTGCATGCGTCTAAAGGTCTTGAGTTTGACAATGTTTTCTTGACTGGTTTTGAAGATGGTAGTCTTCCGCACGCCAATTCGCTTGACTCGGAATTTGAACTTTCAGAAGAACGACGACTTGCATACGTTGGAATAACGCGCGCACGCACGAATCTTTACATCACTTACGCAACTAGACGCAACTTGTTTGGTAACTGGATTAACTTCACGAAGTCTCGATTTGCAGGTGATATACTTGAGGACTTGATTGAGTGGGACACAACTAATGGTTTTGCAACTTCATTTGAATTTGGTCACAACAAGAGGTTCAAGAAACGTGAAGATGGCGAAACTCTTGATGAATTGTGGAAGAACGAGAGTACTATTGGTGGTAGGAATATAACTTCCAGGAGAAGCAGTTAAACTACGGTGGTAACTTTTCAGTTGGTGATTTTGTTATGCACCTAAACTTTGGGCTTGGAGTTGTGAAAAGTGTTGAGGGTGCGGGTTTGGGCGAGACAATTGTGGTTAAATTTATTGGAGGTGATGCAAAAACCAAGAAGTTCATGGCGAAAACTGCGCCCATAACAAAATCTAGTCCAGTTTCAGTTCAAGTGAGTGCGTCAACTTGACGGTTTCATTCCAGTAGTAAAGCGAGGGCGTTGGTTAAGGTCAAGAATGTGCTTGATGTTGGTGAGTCCGTTTTTTGGTAGTGCTTTTGCCGCAGTTTCGCTCTGCGTTTCAAAATGTTCCAGAAACACGCATCCACCAGGTTTCAAACTTTGAGCCGCATTTTTGACTACTGCGTGCGGAATCTCAAAACCGTCATCACCTAGACCGTAAAGTGCGGTAGTTGGCTCGGCACGCACGCTCAGGGGCAGCAATTCAACTTCAGGCGGAATGTATGGCGGATTCAGCACAACAGCATCGCATGGCGGCAGTTCAACTTCGCCAGCGTCTGCGAGCACCGGAATGACAACACTTGATGAGTGCTCATATGAATATCTTGCGCAGTTCTTTTTCAGGTACTTAAATGCATCTGCTGATTTTTCAACAGCCAAGATTTTCAGGGCAACTTTTGACTTCAAGTTTTGTGCAAGTGCTAGTCCAATTGCGCCACTTCCAGCGCACAAATCTGCTAGAACAATTTCTCCACTAGTTGTGTTTTTGCTAGTTGTTATAAAATCAAGTGCAAGTGAAACCAACTTTTCAGTTTCTGGGCGTGGAATAAAGACTCCTGGGCCAACGAACAGTGCGAGACCGTAGAAATGCGCGGTCTGGGTTATGTATTGCAGTGGTTCACCGTCTAATCTTCGTTCCATTATTCTGCAGAAGTTCGTAAGTGCGTCCGCAGAAAACAGATCGGTCACGAATTCTCCAGTAATCGCACGGATACGAATTTGGTTTATGTCTAGTTTTAGAAACCATTCAAGCAGAAGTTCCACTTCAAAAACTGCAGTCTCTTGTCCAAATTCATATTTACTCTTGAGCACGCACGCACTTTTCTTGATGAATTCTGCAAGAGTTTCGTTTTTTGCGCGGCGTTCTGCATTAAACACGTGCTTCCTTTTTCAGCGCGATTGTCATCACTTCCACAATTTTATCAGCCTCGAAACGTAATCCGAGGTGCTCGGTCATCAGCTCAACTTGTAAAACCGCTTGATGAATCAGCATCCGCTCGCCTCCAATAGAAAACGGGAGCACTTTCGGAAACGCGCACTCAAGCAGGTGCGGAAACGTCTGCGGAAAAATCGTAGGCAGTAGTGATTTTGCGGCGCCCCAAGGAAGTGTTGACACTGCATATTCTGAAGAGTTCACGAGTTGATTGATGCGGCGAGTGTGGTTTTCAAATGAGCACCAGTCTAATTCTACCTCCTGAATCCACGCGGGTTTTCTCCTGGAAATAACCGTAATTCTTTTACTCGTAGAATTTTGCAACACCGTTTTTAGTGCATTTGCCGCTGAACGCGCAGTCGCCCCAGAGCCTAGAATTATGCCACCACCTTGAAGTTCTTCGTGATTTGCCAAACTTGATGCTTCGTAAAACACCTGCCTAATTCCGTAGATGTCCGTATTGCAACCAGATAAATGCAAGCCGCGCGTTTTGTTTTTATCAGTTTTAACAACAACTGTATTTACGGCGTTCGTCTGTGTCGCCTCAGCAGAAATCTCGTCAAGATATTGAATAACCGCACTTTTCAGCGGCATGGTGACCGAAAATCCTGCCCAAGAACCGTCCAGCTGCTGCATAAACGCGCGCAATGAGTTCTCACTAACCTCGCACTTCGTATACTTCCAGCTGTCCGCAATTCCTAGTGCCGCATACGCCGCGCTATGCAGAATCGGAGACTTGCTCTGTTCAACCGGTGTTCCAATAACTGCTGCTTGCATGCCCTAGTCCTTTTCGTACTGTGTACTTTTCTGGTAGAGTGCAATGCTAATAGCAGTTGCAACATTCAGGCTCTCAACTGCAGTTGGTATACTAGCGATTATGTCGGCAGATTTCCGCACCAACTGGCTCAAACCACTGCCCTCATTTCCTGCAACAAATGCAATTCTACTGCTTTTACTAATCAACTCCGAATTCAAGCGATACTCACCAGCACCGTCCAATCCAACGATGAAGTAATCTGCAGCTTTTAGTTTTTCAATTGTGTGCACGACATTCACCACTTGAGCAACCTGTATGTGCGCCAAGTTGCCCGCAGAAGTTTTCCAAGCGGTCGCATTCACTTCAACACTTCGCTTGGTCGGAATAACGATGTTGGTTTTGAACGCAGCAGCACTACGCGCCAAGTTGCCCAAATTAGTTGGATCAGTTATGTGATCAAGTATGACTATGTCCTTATCTGCGGCAATGAGTTCATCCAGTGTGCTATACTCGTACTTCCTAATTTTACCAACAACTCCCTGATGAACTGCGTGATTTGTCATATCATCAAGTGGTGCTTTTGGAGACTCAAATAGTGGCACGCTCAACTCCTGACTGAGCTGGATTATTTTCTTCAACTTATCGTCTAGGGGTGCTTCACTACTCAGTAGTACTTGCTGAAATGGCAGTTCGGCTAGAAGACCCTCCAGGACCGCATTTTTACCGTGAATAATGTCAACTACTCTCCGGTTCTGCTCGCGTGTTCGCTTGATTTTAGTGCGCGCACGTGATAAATTGCGCTGTTTTTGCTTGTAGGCTTTATGATAAACACGATCCTCAGCTCTTGGAGTTGGACCTTTCCCCTGCAGTTTCCTCTTGTTTTTTCCACCAGTTCCCTTTTTCTGCACTAGTTTATCCTCAACTAATCCACAATTGGAGCGGTTCTGTTCCAGTCAAAAATACAATGCAGGCCGTTGACGATTCCTAGTGTTGAAACGGATGCAGTATCTAGCACAAATTTACCGCCATTTTTAGGGTCAATGCCCAACCAAGTACATGCAATTACGCGCAGAATCTGAGAATGTGCGATCACCAGAACATCTTGCTTACTCTGCAGAATCATATTTATCTGGTCAACGAACCTCCTAGCACGTGCAGCAACTGCGGCCAAACTTTCACCTGGTAGATGCGCAACCTCAATGCGGTTGCCATCTTCATCTTCTGCGGCTTTAGGAATTGGAAGTGATGAAGTGTTGATGTTGATGCCATCAATCCAGATGTTGTAGTCATGACCAATCAGCATCGACAACTGCTCACGAGTGTATCCCTCGATGTTGCCATAATCCCATTCTGCAAGTGCCTGTGAAATTTGAAAGGCGCTGTATCCAACTTGACCTGCAGTTTCCTGCGCGCGCCGCAAAGGAGACACGAAGACTTGCTTGGCAGAATTAGAACCGTTGAAGTTGTATCCGCTAAGGAGCAAGCTCGCGAACCGTGCCTGTTTTTTGCCAATTGCAGTCAGCGGCAGATTCGTGCGGCCCGTGTACCTACCCATTTTTGACCACGTAGTTTGACCATGACGCATCAAAACCAACCTGCCCAAATCATTCTGCTGCTCCTTAATTGTTTCGAAATCATGTGAAAATCCATCCACGTACGCATTATAGCACAACTTCACAGCACCTAAAATTGTGGAATTTCACGAGGTGCTACCGCACAGAAGGAGTGTGCGCACACAGACTGTGTGCACCTACAGCAGTTGGCGGTCTTTTGCTACGCAAAAGGCAGTTGTTTGAGCTGTATTCTGCTTCGCAAACTCTGCTGAATTGCGCATCTGCTACGAACTAATTGCGTTTCACTTTATGTGAAACACAGAGTTGTGCGCACCCTAGTAGCAGAATTCCGCTTATTTGTGGAACAAACTCCGCTTTTGTGCGCTGCGCGCGCAATTGGGTTGTGTTTCACAAAAGTGAAACTCTGCTGTGGTATAATATGAGCATGAGCAAGAATATTGAAACTGCGGTAGATTCTGGTGATCTCGGTACAAAAATTGCAGAACTGAAGGGGCGCCGCCGCAAGATGATTCGGGTTATTGCAGCTGTCAACGTGCTCCTATTAGTGCTCGTACTTGTTCAGTTCGTCATTACGGAAGTTGATGAAATTAAGGAGTATAACCAGTCGTACAACGCATTAAAAAGCCACTCTCAACAGATGCACGATCTGTCACTTGATGCGCTCAACATGTTAGACAAAGTTGGTGAAAACGGTGCTGATTATGACGAGTACAAAACGCTCAACGAAAATGTCAAGCAATCAGATTCGCTGCATGAAAAGGTGAAGCACATTCTGGATCGAAGCCGTTTCAGTTCAAATATAGTTTTAGAATTGCGCAAGTATGATGAACAAGTCAACAACTGTTTGCAACGCATGCACAATAATCTCGGTGTATTTTCCAGGCGCTCGGACTTACTGGAGTACCATGCTCTACGAGATAAACTTGACGAGATGATGATAAATTCAACAAGAATTTACAACAACTCCAAGTGGACAGCCGATGAAAACCTGCGGCAGAAGTTATTGGAGGCGAACAAGGAAGCTGGTGACTTGTTGAACAGTAATTTGTCTGATGATGACATCGTGAACTCAAAGGCGTCGCTGATGCAACAGTTGCAATCTTCTATTTCCAAGATTAAAGAACTTGCGGATGAAATTCAGGAAGAAGGTGAAAAGACGAAGAAGAGTGTGCAGCCAAAGTATCACCTTCAACCTCGCTGAGTGCAACCTCGACACCAACTGCAAGTACAACATAAAGAGAGGTAATGAATATGAACAACACAAGAATTCCACAAC
>AXYY01000100.1 GCA_000485475.1 Candidatus Ancillula trichonymphae ImTpAt | reverse complement strand
AATACGGAGCAGCAATTTTCGCGAACTTCTCCAGCAACACAGCAGACAGAGAAAAGTTCGGCGCAATCAGAACACTCACCTGCTGGTTTTTGTCAAGAGTCGCATTTCGAGCAGTTATAAGTTCGTCCAGTTTACGCACCCGCTCAGGAGTCCAGCCAGTAGTACCAACCACAACGCTCAAACCCGCATTCACAAGTACAGCAACATTATCGAACGAGCTCTGAGGAACACTAAACTCCACAACAACATCCGTATTACCAGTGTGTGCATCTTCAGGGCACTTCTTGTGTGGAATAATGCGGGACAAGTCATCACCCTTGTCAAGCAACAGCCGCTCGCCGCGCTCATCTGTAGCAAAATCAAGTTCATCGGCACGCTCAACGGCGCCCGCAACCACGCGCCCCATGCGCCCCTTCGCTCCAACAACAGACACCTTTATCATGACCTGTATTATACCACATATTTCGTAGTAGTTAACAAAAAACACTGCGCAAACGCACAAATGTAGTATATAATGCACGGGGATGGACAGTTTTACGAACTTCGAATATGAGCGCCGGTTTTTTTGCAGGGACTTACCAGATCGCTTTGTTGACGATTCTCCGCCGAACTTAATTATCCAGAACTACTACTTAGCACAAGATGGTTACGCAATCCGCATACGGGTGCAATCTTCGCAGATAAAAGTACAGATGAATGAGTCGATAAATCCGCACGAACTGCTAGAAAACTACTCGAGCCTGTTTGACTTGGGATTCATCACAATTAAGGGGCCGCAGATTGGTGGCACGCGCTACGAGATTGAGCACCAGATTGATATACTCATCGCAAAGGAGCTCGTAAGGCGCGGGACAAGCACAATCATCAAGAATCGATACAGCCTCTGGTTTGGGCTGGACGGTTGGATTGTCGATGTCTTCGGTGCGGACAACAGCGGACTGGTTGTTGCAGAGTGTGAACGTCTTAGCCCTGTGACCAACCTCGAAATTCCAGACTTCTGCATCTGCGAGATCACGGACGACAAGCGGTTCTCAAACGACGGTCTTACAAATGTGCCGTATTCGTCATTCAAGGACGTCTATCTGGCTGAACTCACAGACTTGCTCGCGAAAAACCCAGATGCTGCATTTTCTCAGATGTTCGGCAAGAACCGTTTCAGTAAGAATGACCGCTCTTGACAATTCGAACCTGCACTTGATGCAATGGTCAGCACCTCTTCAAATCTTCAAGATTGCGCGTTCACATCTTTTGGCAACGCCTCCTTCGCCCGCACAACCAACTCGTTGAATGTGCTTGCGTCGTTTACTGCAAGTTCTGAAAGCATCTTGCGGTCCAGTTCGATGTTCGCAAGTTTCAGACCCTGTATGAATCTGTTGTAAGTCAAGCCATCTGCCCGAACAGCAGCGTTTATGCGCTGGATCCACAATCTGCGGAAGTTACTCTTGTTCTTCTTTCTGTCACGATACGCATAGTTCATCGAGTGTGCAACTTGCTCTTTTGCTTTGCGGTACAACCTCGAACGCTGTCCGCGATAACCAGAAGCCAATTTAAGTATTTCGCGACGTTTCTTCGCCGCATTTACTGCTCTTTTTACTCTAGCCATTAGTTCCTCCCTTTTATAATCCCAACAATTTCTTAGTTGCATGAACATCACTTTTTGCAAGTACGCGATCTTGTGAAAACGCACGAGTCTGATGAGAACTCTTCTTCTCCAAGTTGTGACGCATTTTAGTTCCTTGTCTCATCAATTTTCCAGTAGCAGTAACGCGTATACGCTTCTTTGTACCAGAATGTGTCTTATTCTTAGGCATTCTTATGTCCCTTCTCCTTATTTCCCACTTTTCTACCAGATGCATCCAGTCCTTTTGCTGCGAGCCGAGCTGCTTGCCGGGCTGCACGCGCACTTTTTGCATCACCACCTCTTCGCCTTTGCTCGGAAACAGTTAATTCTTTCTTGTTCAGGGGCGAAATCAACATCGATATATTTCTACCCTCCGCAGTTGGTTCTGAAGTTATCGTTCCGTAACCCACAACTTGCTCAGCAACTCTTTGCAGCATGTTAACGCCATATTCTGTATGTTGCTGCTCACGACCCCTAAGTTGAATCTGGACCTTCACCTTATCTCCAGCTTTTAAAAACTTGATAACTGAATTCATCTTGACGTTGAAGTCGTTCTGGTCAATTCTGAGGCGGAAACGAATCTCCTTCATGTCTGCACCAAGTTGATTTCTGCGTGATTCACGTTGCCGATGTTCAAGTTCATACTTGTATTTACCAAAGTCCAGAATTTTAGCGACTGGAGGGTTTGCATTAGGCGCGACCAACACCAGATCAAGATTTTCTTTTCTTGCATATTCAAGCGCCCTTGAGGTCGCAATCCTACCCACCTGTTCACCCTTGTTGTTGATCAACAGAACAGTTGACGAAGATATATCTTCATTTATGAACGCATCCGTAACCGTATTCCACTCCTTAATTATAAACCCCTACTACCTTACACTAGGAAAGATAAAACACCGCAACTTGCGCACAAACCGAACACCTGAGCACAGTAACCAAATAAAAGTACCCGCACAGATCCAAACAACCAGGTAGCAACCGAACCAGAAAAATCACAGAACTAGCACCGGTACCAACAAGGTGGGCATTCACCACTTTCACTAGTCATTATAGCACAACTCATTCGCATTGTCAAGTTTGGTAACATTTTCTCAAGAACCTGTTAAAAACCTTGTCCAGTGTAGATTTTTCCTTGTCTTTCTAGCGATTTATTTACTCTACAACTTTTCGCCAATAGTAAACGCATTAGCAATTATCTTCGCAGCCTGACCACGAGTAATTTCATCGATTGGGTAGAATCTACCATCATCTCCACTTATAAGTTCAAGATTCTTCAGGGTAAGAATATACTTGGCAATTTCTTCAGAAACTTGGTGCGTTGTTTTCAATGTCGCTGAAGTTTACTCTGCTGCCAGTTGTGTCCAGTGCGCCCAGATTCAACGTTTTAGCAATCAACTTGGCAACTTCACTACGCCTAATAGTAGCGTCTGGATAAACTTGTTATCAACTCCACCAGCAATTCCCTCTTTCTTGAGCCAAGCAATGGCAACTCTGAACTGTGGTGGTCCCTTGAATCAGGGAAACTGTTCTCTAGTTCATTAATATAGACATCAGGTGAACCATAAGCTCTATACAAGAACATAACAAGTTGACCGCACGTTAACCTGTCATTTCCGTAGAAGTGAACTTTTCCATCGGCACTTTCAGCACCAGTTGTAATATCGCGGGCAAACAGTGTTTCAATCTGGGGCCTGAACTGCATATCTTCACCGGGATCGAATACAACACTAGCAAAATTAACAGTTGGAGTTGGAACAGTTGTGGGAACAAATACTGTGAAACCTTTCTTGAAGGCATCCAGACCTCTTGCAAAACCAGCAAAACCAGCCTTGATGGGGGGCACAAGCACCAACATCAGCAGTGGCGTGGAATATGGCGTTTGCAAGAGCCGCCTTAGCAGCATCTGTTACATCACTAGTAATGGTGGCGTTAAAGTTGGAGACAAAAGTTTTTTCTATCTTGACAATATTGGTCAGAAACATCCGGGATACATAACCACTGGCATACGCTTGAGCAGTAACTATTGGCAGTAGATAAACTACTAACATTGGCAATTTCCGCTGCATACCAGTTGAACCACATATGGGCAAGAGCGGCTTTGGCATCATTGGTGGTGTTGACGTTGGAAGCAGCAACGTTCGACATAGCATTTTTCATCGCAGGATAAATTGGCATGTAGATTACATTATCAACACAGCTAGCAAAAACATCATAAGAATCAGAAACAGCACTACCAAAACGGTTCCCCAGTAGCAGTGACATCATCAAGTGTAGAAAACATCAACACGCTTGAATACAGCATCATAATCAGTACCGGTATCAGTGGCGACAGCACTTAGCGTCAGCAGCGGCGGCAGTATTCAATATTGTGCTGAGCCTTGCCGCACCTGGTTTCAGCGCCTTAATTCTTTACTCACCGCTCTCATTCTGCTGCTTGCTGACGACAACATCTGCACTGCTTTCAACCTTCACATCTGTGAACAAGTTCGAAAGGTACTGCGGTATAAAAGTTCTAGTGTCGCCATTAATACACCAAAACGACTAGGAGTGTCATAACATGTGATTATGGCGCTGTCCGTCGGGGCTCTGCACAAATCCGATGATAAAAAGGTTCCAGTACCATAAAATGGCTCTTGACCAGCTTTCGTTCCAGTAACATAAGTAAAATACTTTCTGTTGCAGTATCGCAAACAACTCTAATGAACTGATTTTCTGTCCAAGCGGGTTCCTTGAGCTTGAGCGTTCCGTTAGTAGAAGTTCCCGAGTAGTTGTGCAATAATTCAGACTTGACATAATATGTTTCTGTATCAAATATTTCAATACTCAAGTTTAGTCCATTTTTTACCACATACTTGTTATCAGCACCTGCAGAGCAAACGGCTTTTGCGGTAAGGTGATCACCAAACAGTACCCTAGTTGAGTCGTCAGTAGTAATTAAACCCGTCTTGACAAATTTCTCGTAGGTCGTACCAGTAACAATAAGTACCGCCCCACCAATATCATGACTCTCAACAGCAAAAATGGGAACCGCACCGACGAACACGCCCAGCATCCATCCATAATGCCCGCTGCAACAAAAGCAACAGCAGCGAACGACATCTTCTTGCTCACATAATCTACACCCCCTAAAAATGCAAGGACGACTCGCCATACCTGATACAAGATCGCAAAAAGCACAAGGAACGGCACTAGTCCAAAAAGTGGAGCGGATGACGAGACTCGAACTCGCGACCCTAACCTTGGCAAGGTTATGCGCTACCAACTGCGCTACATCCGCACGGTTCTATTGTAGCACACAAGCTTGTGCGTGTCAAGTCAGCACAAAAGTACTACACCGGATTTAACTAGATATTCAGAATACTAGGTCTTGCAATATACTGCCGTCCAGCAGTTGCATACATCATCTTCTTAAACACAAGGAAGTCTGCGGCAATACCAGATGTTTGGGGTGTCCACGAAATCCGAACCTCGACGGATGCTGAAGATGCATGTGCTTCAAGCGAGCCAGTTGCAGTAAAATTGTCCTCGTAATGTCTGTTCATGGTGGTCGTAATCGTTCCTGAAACTTCGAGTCCTCCAATTTTCTGCAAGTTGAAGTCAAAGCGGTTGAAGAGTTCATCTGTGCAGGCAGTGTTGATATGCTCAGGCGCCAGATCCGCCTCAGTATACGGAAACTACGCGAAGAGTGTGGTGCGTGCCAGATTTCCGTCTTTTATTCACATCATACAGCACCACAAAACGACCAGTCGTGCACTATCAGGCTCCAAATATGCGGCAACCGCAACTGCATGCTGAGCAACCTTCGGCGCAATAATTTCAGTAAGGCTCATAGCTGACTTCAAGTTGAACAATGACCGCAACACAGTGGCGAAATCAGGGGGAAGATCCGTCCAGATAGGATCACCGGAAGAGTCCGTTTGAATGTGTACACCGTCGTCTAAGAGCATACGACCATTATATAACAAGTTCGCGCAGACTTGTGCACTTTGTGCGCCAAATTCTACATTTTTTATATACTCAGCGCTATTCCGTCAAGAATGTCATGCTCAGAAGTTGTCGTATAATCAAGTACTTTTCCATGTGCCGCAAACTCCAAACTCAGACGCTCCAGGAGAACTTTCCAGATCAGCGCACCCGCCCAGATAACATCAACGCGCCCAGGATTCATGAACGGCGTTTTGTATAACTGCTCCTTTGTTGAGCGCAAAATCGCATCAGCTGAAGCATAACCTCGCTCAAGTGTAATTCTAGCACCGGAAATACGCTCGCGCTCGTACTTGGGCAGATTTAATGCATGTGCAGTGATGGTCGTCACAGTTCCTGCAACTGCAATCACGCGGTTTGTCAACTCTACACCAGCATGCACTGCACTGAGCGCCCTGAAAGCCGCATCAATTGATGAGTTTGCGTCTTCAACTGCCGCAGTTATCTGTTGTTTTGTGGGGCAACTGACAACTTGCTCAAAATACCGCTCAGTAAGACGCACAGATCCGATGTTCATGGAGTGCGAGCCAAGAACTTGTGCGCCACCCACGATGAGTTCAGTTGAACCGCCGCCCAGATCAATCACTAGACAAGTATCTTCAGGCACATTGAGCACACTAGAAGCACCCGAGAACGAGAGGTGTGCCTCTTCAGTTCCGTCGATAACTTCAGGAATTACCCCGAGAATTGAATGCGTAGTCTCCAAGAAAATCGCACGGTTCTTGGCGTCTCTGGCTGCAGAAGTTGCAATAAACCGCAGATTTTCCTTCTCAACACCGTACTCTGCGAGCACCTCAGCGTATTCTCGCTCAAATGCAAAGGTCTTTTCAAGTGCTGCACCATCAAACTGATGCGTTTTGTCAACTCCAAAGCCTAGACGGTTGATATTCGTGCGCCGAGGAACGACATCATGAAGTTTTCCGTTCACATTATCAGCAACCAGCAATCGTATCGAGTTCGTCCCACAATCAATTGCAGCAACACGCTTGGAACGCGGTTTCTCTTCAACGGGTAGCACATTCATCATTTTAATTATAGCACACGCACGCTTCGAATGCCCCCCGCACACTCTTCAAGGGTTTGTGTCCAGTATTTTTGACATCTTCACATTGGCACACAGGGGGGTGTCAACTTGGGCTCTACTTTTTTAGCACTTCTCGTTCGCAAACAACTTCTTAAAATAATTATCTACAACAGTTCGCGATTTTATAAGTTCTTCAACGGTATATTGACTTTCACTGAAAATATCAGGGTGTTTACTTTTGACAGCGTACGCAATCTTCTGAAAATCTGCATCATAAATTATAACTTCAAAAATTTCCAAGGTAGTACGGTAAATATTATATCGCATAATCCTTAAATGCATCAACGTAGTGAAAGTATTTTAATTGACTTGGTTTAATCTGAATGGTAGTATTATTTTGCCCCTCTTTGACAAAAGTTCTCGAGCGCTTTAACGCATTAATATCTCTCATGGTATAAAATCTATATCCGTCAAAATCTTTTTCCTTGTGCTTTTCTGGATATTTATGTACGTAGTTTGAAATGTAGTCATATTGATCCAAGGAAAATTCATCACCTTCGAGAGTCCTAAGCTTCCACTTTTGGATATCTTCGTACCTCGTGCCAACTTCGTCCCGTTTGTACACAGCAATTAAAACAGGAAAACCGGTTAATTTTGAGGTCTGGGAGAGAATTCTTGACTACTGAACACCAGAGCATTTACTAGTCTGTATTTGTCAACAAATGGTTTCAAAATGTTGAAGTTGGGTTTCTTTATGAGGTACAAGTGGATGAAGAATTGCGACATATTCAGGATCAAGTTTTCCATAGGCCAAAATGCTTGACAGTCCAATATCTCTTGTCTGAGTGTCCTCGTCGACCATGTGTTCATTTTTGTTTTAATTCACTTTTTTACATGCGAGGTCTTGTCATTATAAGGTGGGTTTCAACAATTACAACCTTTTCCGAACTACCGATATTGTACTTACTTCTGCCGACATTAAATAAAACATTTTCCAAAAAGAATTCATTTTTTGGAAAGTTTTCTTTTGCCACAGTTATCGCATCTGAATCTATATCAGCACCAATATAACGAGTGTTTTCGGTGCCAAATTCAGTATTGAAGAACGCACCATAACCGCAACTTGGCTCCAACAGGACATCAACGCTTTCACCATCTCGCATAATTTCAGCAAGCAATTTTCATATACCACCTGAACAATTCTTCGCGGAGTATAAATTGGTCAATTCTTCGTAGTTCAAGTGCGAGCAACAACTTCCACCAGCCATTTTCTACTCCTCAGTCATCAGGTCCTGAACTAACGAGTGCACCGGACAACAAATCTTGAGCCGTCACTAAAACTTCTGAGATACACACACAGCTGCATTATATAGCACACGCACACTCTTGAAAAGTTCGAAAATACATCTTCGACACCTCTCGTTTCAACCAGTAGTACTTTTCAAGTATACTGTATCATATACCTATGACTTTGTTTTACTACCTTGCAAAACCCCCCACTCAACCACTAATTAAAGTTAAAAAACCACAAAGTTTAATATTCATTTAATATTTTCAGGCAACTATTTGCTAAATTAAGTGCTATACCATTATTTAACATTATTTACAGTTAGAATCACTTTCTAGAGGATGAGAGTCAAGGTGAGTAGGGGAAGTGTGTGGTTACGATGACATTTTGGTTAGTTTAGCCAAATATATAGACTTCACACTTCCCCTCTTGACTTGTATCACTTCGAAAACTC
>AXYY01000099.1 GCA_000485475.1 Candidatus Ancillula trichonymphae ImTpAt | reverse complement strand
GTTTTGTTTTGACGGGATTCTATATCGTCATGTCTGTCATCGGAGATTCCATCTCAAGTTATCGAAACATGCACGGAACAGGCAGGCATGTCTTGCGCAGATGGAATCTGCGGGATAGACACGTCGAGATGGAATCTCGACGGCACGGAATCCGCGTTTGACGGCCTGTGAGCCGCTTTTGATGTTTTCGCTTTCGTATTTCACAAACTCAAATTCGAATTTGATGAACTCAAATTCGAATTTCATTAATTCAAATTCGAATTTCATAAGCTCAAATTCGAATTTGACAAACTCAAATTCGAATTCCATTAATTCAAATTCGTATTTCATAAACTCAAATTCGAATTTCATTAATTCAAATTCGAATTTCACAAACTCAAATTCGAATTTCACAAACTCAAACGCGCATTTGATCAACTCAAATTCAAATTCGAGTTGATCAAATTCAAATTCGAAAGACACAAACGCGTATTCGAAAACCGCAAACGCGCGCACGCACGACTCGCCCGCGCACAGTGCATCGTTTATCGTTCATCGTTAACAGTTGAACGCGCATCGTGCGTTACGGTTAGAACTTGTAACGTGCCGAAACGGTGATTTCACGTCCGCGAATACGAATCCATGAAGTGTAGCTTTGCACGTCGGTGTATTCGGTGTAGTTGTAACGTTGTTTGTCGAACAAATTGGAGGCTGAGGCGGTGAATTGCCAACTGCCTGTTTTCCATCGGAGGGCAAGGTCGGCAAAGGCGGCGTTTGCGGAGCGGTGTGCATCAACGTCGTTGCGGTAATAATCTATGCGACCTGTGATGGCGACGGCGGATATGTCGGCAGTGAATTGCAGTTTGTGCACGGCGTGCCACAGCGCGGGCAGTCGGATTTCGCGTCCGATGGAGGCGCTTCCGTATCGAAGGGTAGCGATGTAGGATATTTCCGTGCGGCGCGATGGCGTCCAGCTTATGACGGGTTCGTACTGCATATATACGGATCGGAACGGCATACGCACGCCCCGGCTGAGCTGTTCGCCCCGGCTTGCGCCGATGCGGCTATTCAGCGAGAGCTTCATGCCTGCGTCGTAGAGGCCTTTGGAAAGTGCGCTGCTCGCGTGCCATGCTGTGGCGTGGTTCGGCATTGCGTGGGCGACGATTGTCATTACTCCGTTGTCGAAGCGTTGTTCGGTGATGCGGTCGGCGCGTGTGCGGACGTGTACGAGGGATAGCGCGGCGAAAAATTCGCGTATCACGCGGGTGTATTCCATACGCGCGGAGTACGTTTGCTGTTGATTGACGGGCATTATGCCGTTGCCGTGCATCATGGTACGATAGTCGATGCGGTACGGTTCGGCATAAAAGGTCGCCACGTCGCCGTATGTTTCCGCATAGCGTCCCGAAACGGCAAACTGCCATGCGTAATTGAGTTTATATCGCATGGAAAGAGACGGACTGGCTGCAAAACGTCTCCATCCGGCTTTCGGAAAAGCGGTGTATGCGAGCGGCACGGAGAGCGCGGCGCGCCATTTCGGCGTATTCCATTGCCACGCGGGTGAGGCGAAGGTTGCCGTGCCGCTGCGGATGTTGTTGATGTGCGCGGCGATGCCTGCGGTGTACTGATGGGTGATGCTTCCGGTTTTGCGGATGTATGAAACGGAGTTGTCGAGAGATAAGGCGCGCAGCCGGAGGCTTTGTTCCGTCGCGTCGAAGGTCAGCATGGACGGGCGATGGTTGTATTGCGCCGTCGAACGGAACTGCACGGTGTGTTTGTCGCCGCTGCGGATGGTTTTGAAGTCGTTGGCGAGGCTGGCGTCCGTCGTTTCGAGCTTTTGTACCGTCGGGTTGTTGCCCGTATAGTTTGCCACGCTTCGTTCGCGTATTCCGGCGGCCTCGAAGCGGTTTGTAATGTACTGTTCCGCCGTATTGTTTTCTATGTTGACGGACAGTTCGGCCTCTCCGGCGCTTCGTCTTGTGTGGCTTTGTTCGGCAATGCGCACCGTGTCGCCCGAATGGTAGTAATGCGTTTCGCTTCCGCGTTCCTGCTGCCTTATGTCGTGTGTGCCGGAGGCATTGATGCGCACCTGCGTATTTTCGCCGGACTTATACAGACGGTTGGCGGACATGGTATTTATGCGGTTGAACAGCATACGTTCTTCTTTGAGCGGCGCGGCAAACGAGGGCTGCGCGAGAAACGTGCCGATGTGCGTTTGCGTTATGTTTTCG
>AXYY01000098.1 GCA_000485475.1 Candidatus Ancillula trichonymphae ImTpAt | reverse complement strand
TGTTCATCAGCGAAACGAACCGCTCGTTATGCGTTTTTTCAACGAGATGAAATTCATGAAGTATGACATATATACTAGACACTCTGGTGTTTTCTCGGCAAGTTGTAAATTCAACCAGATTTTCCCCGTCTTGATGTTGTACGTTCCCCCAGCGGCGGGTAGTCATGTATTTTGTCTGCCACTCCGATGCCTTCAGGCCCGTTGTTTTCTCAAGTTTCGAGAGAAGTCGGACAACCTCAGTTTTCAGCAGTTCTCTATACCACTTGCGGACGAAGTTATCGTGCTGTTCAGTAGTATTTTCTTTGCGTACGATAAGTATTGCTTTATCGTTAGACAACACAAGAGAATTCTTGGTGCCATATTCAGTTTGTAAATAGTATTGCTTGCCCCAAACATGCAGCGTTTCGCCAGAAACATATTCGCGCTTCGACCGACGAGCTTGGTTGTCAAACTTGGCGACCTGCCTTTTTATCCAACTGATTTTTGTACGCACGAAGCGTTCTATTATACTCTACGTCGTTCACGGAGAGTGGTGGGGCGGATACCGCCGTTACGTAGCCGTCCGGTGGCTTGACGTAGAGGTGCATATTCTTTATGTTTTTTTGCACACATCTATCGGTATACCGGAAATGTTCAGCATCAATATTCTCCTTGTTCCACAACTATGTTGTAGACCCGCTCAACCTCGTCCTTGTCTTTGAGAACCTTATGCATGGCTTTCTTTATTCTGCGCTCCTTGAACTCATTGTGGCGGAAGTCAGCGTGTTTGCTTTCGCGAACGGCTTTGTCAAGAACCAGTACCAGAGCTCCTCGTCCTCACCGCAGTTGTCGTAGAATGCCCGCAATGCACCGCTGTGGCGAATACTTTCCGGATAATGTGTATTGTTTTTTCAGGTTGTTCGGCGTTCTTGACCAGTTCGACATACTTTTCGAGCAACTTCTCATAAGTAATTGCCCCCTCGCGTCGCGCTTTTATCAATTCGTCGAGGATAGTCGACATCTTCTCGTAATACTTGAGATTAATGAGGATTTTCTCTACAACTTTTTTACGGATGTTGTTTTCAATAGCTTCGGCGGCAGCTTCTTTTTCCCTGCCAGCAAGTTTCTCGCCTTGTGCTTATACGAAATCCAGCAGGGTAAAGTCATCGAACTCGCCGAGTTTACGACTGTCATCCGCTTTGATGTAATAAGCGTCAATTAGACGACGGCGCATATC
Organism: Candidatus Ancillula trichonymphae ImTpAt; assembly: GCA_000485475.1. GTDB lineage: Bacteria > Actinomycetota > Actinomycetes > Actinomycetales > Bifidobacteriaceae > Ancillula > Ancillula trichonymphae. The sequence continues at coordinate 5,899 of AXYY01000098.1, read as the reverse complement.
CGCTTCGTATGATTTTAGGTCGATAAAGTCACCGCTAGCATTGCCGATTTTCCTTCAAAGCAGTATAGAATGTGACTGTCTATGTCCGCTTGTTCAATTGCCATATACCCGGCTTCGGTCATTTCGCCTTTAATCTCAAGCATAGGCGCGGATAAGTCGATTCACCAGTTTATACAACTTCTCGCGGCTGCGGGAACAGGATTCATCGTCAATTGATGCCACCCACGCCATTTTCACCGCAGAAGTAGTGAATATAATCAATCTCGGCTCTGGTAGCGGGAACGTCTCCGCAAAAGTCATCGAGTTCCTCTAAAGTAAGGTCAAGATATTTCCTTGCTTCGTTAGTCGGTCTTTTATCAAGCGCTCAATATCTTCAGCGTCATAGCCTTCGAAAGCACCCGCCGTAGTATATATACTTTTGTTCAGGGCATTGGTCAAGTCTTCAAACAATTGCTTGTAGTCCACGATATATCCGAAGTTTTTTTCTCGTCATCCAGACGGTTGACGTGGCAGATGGCTTGAAATAGCCCGTGGTCGTTGCATGGATTTGTCGATGTAGAGGGGAGAAAGTACAGGGCGGCGCGTCAGTCAAAGCCCCAGGAGCTTGTCAACCACGATAAACAGTTTCATTTGCGCCGATTCTTCAATGAATTTGCGCTTAGCTTCGGCTTCGAAATTTTCGGCAAACTGACCATTTAGCATCTTCTCATAAACTTCGTTTACTCCTCGGCATCTTCGGCTTCCGTGCGTAGATTGCCCTCCAAAGGCACAAAAGAGGTAATAATTGCGCATTGCTCAAAGTGCCTCGCTCGGAATATTTTATAATATTCGCAAGCGGAATAAATCGAGTCCGCGCCACAAGCATGGTGTTCCCGTAAAACCAATAAAGATGGCGTTTGGTAGTATTTCCTTCATGGCTTTGTGCAATAGACCGCTTTGGGTACGATGGCATTCGTCTACAAAAACGACAAATTGCCCTTAGCCTTAAAACCCCTGACGGAAGGGTGGCTCTGAGTTCTTTTATGAATTGCTCGATAGACTTCTTTTCTGGGCTTCGCTGACCTCGCTGTTCGTGCGAACACCAGATTTATGAATCAGCGAGCAGATGAGGCGCTTGTCTGTTTTAGCAAGTTTGTTCACAAGGTCAGCAGCACAAGAGGAGGTACGGTATACTTTTGTTCGTCTACGCCTTTGTAGACCTTCTCCATCTGTTCATCCAGTTCATCACGGTCGGCAACAATAAGAACACGGGCATCGGAGTTTGCTACCAGTATCCATTTTGGAAAGCCACACCATCGTCAGAGTTTTGCCGCTGCCTTGGGCATACCAGATGATGTGCCTGCCACCTTGCTTTCTGCCCAGTTTCATCTGAGCTTTCTTTATACCGAAATACTGGTTGTGGCGGCAGACTTTCTTGGTGCCCTTATCGAACACGATGAAGTTATGAATGAGGTGGTCGAGGAATCGCTGCTTCTGGAACATACTGAAAAGTTGCCAGTCCAGTTTATCAGGCAATCCGGCGCACTTTTCAAGAATATCTATCGAGACTTGGTCAAGCGGTTGCGCGCAGTATTGACGTTGTCGTTTTTCCATTCAAGGTAGTACTTTTCCGGAGTTTCTATCGTGGCATAGTGCAAACCTTCGGCTGTATTACCCGCCATTACGAACTGCATTGTGGTAAAGAACGGCTTGTTAAAATGTTCGTTCTGGTTGGAGAGGTTTTGTCGGATACTCTGCGACACTGAAACAGTAGATTTCTTCAGTTCAATCACCGCCACGGCGATGCCGTTGATATACACCACAAGATCGAGGTGGCGCTCATAGTTATTTTTTATCGTCACTTCCTCGGCTATGGCGAACTCGTTATTTTGGGAATACTCCCAAATGAAGTAAACTGTTCTTCAGGTTCGCCAGAATTCTCATTGACCTTTGCGCCGTATTTCAAGAGCGAGCATACAATCCCGATTTGTTTTATAGAGCCCCTGCTGCAAATTACCCGCTGTCTTTTGGAGTTCAGAGACTGTGCTCTATTGGCAAGGGTTCTACTGTAGCCATGACCAACGAGCCATGCCGTCAGTTTATCAACATCAATGTTACTGTTTATCCTGTCACGTAGGTTGCCATAGTAAGCATAGCCAGCCCAGCATCTGTGAATAGTTTAAGGACGCGCTCTTGGGTTCTGCGTTCAGCTTCGTTAATCTTCGACATGAGTTGTACCCCCGTTTTGAAAAGCTCGTTACTCTACTTGATGGCACGGGCAATGTTGGTATAGGAGAAAATCTCACGTTTCAACTTGGTTTTACATTCCTCGCTGAATTGGATAATCACTTTTACAGCTTGAACGGAAATCGGCTTTCCCGCCTCACGTAGCTCAAGCATTGCCATATCTACCACCGTCGCGTCGCTAAAAGCTCTAATCCGTCAACTCCCTTGAATTTCAAATTGTCAACCATCCAGCATATGTCGTCTTCAATGTTCCACGATGAAATGTAGTCAAGTGCTTTGTTGATATTTTTATCGCGAGCAAAAGTTGTACCTTTGTTCTTGCTTGTTCTTGTGTAATGTAGTGCGCATTTTGAGCAATCGGTTTACCACCTTTATAAAACGGCACCCTGTTAGAGTAAGGACCAGCCACTTTTTTCAAAAATTGTTTTGTACTCTTGTTTTGGTGGCGACGCAGTAAATATAGACATTTCTGCACCTTCTTTTTGCCTAGCGGGTACTTTTCTAAGTAAAGAGCGTTCACAATGCTCGCTATCATCACAGCGTTTTCAAACTCCTGGTTGTGTCTGTAACCTCTAGTCGGTTGTTTCAAAACTTCCGTTTTTGGAATGTCTGCAGTTTTTGTAGGTATCCCGTGATCTACACAAGTCGAATCCGACCTGTCGGCAGTTCGTTCATCATACCTTGCTTTATTTGCCATGCCTTATTCAGCTTCCGTCAGCGTGTCAATTTCCGTATCCATATCGGAGAGGACCTCGGTGATGGCTTGTTGTTCTATAAGAGTGGGTGGCAATAAAACTCTATATATATTCCTGAAATACACAGGCAAACACAATGAATCGACAGTTGCTTTTGAAGTATTTTTAAGGGCATGTTTGCTAAAAGACACACATATTTGATAATAAATATATTTTCCATCATGTTCTATCGTAAAATCGCTGATTTTATATACTCTTTGATGAAAATCAAATTTTTCGACAATGTAATGAAAAATATCTCCGATATTGCCTTCGCCGGGTATAACAAATAGCTCTCCATCATATGCCCAACTATCAATTGTCTCAATTGTTGTGAACGTACAAAAAATGGGTATTTTCCATCGTACGTTTTATCTTCGTTGTTTTTCTTTCCCGTGCAAATATTAAGTGCAATCTCTCCCAATTTTTTCTCCACCCAATCTCCAGTAAATCTCAGCAATCTCTTTTCGTCATTGTGCAACTCATGTATTTTATCAGGTGCTTACCATGCGAACCCCATTTCCTTCAAGCGCACTTTCACCGCTGCAATGACAGTTTCCATATCATCGATGGCTTTCTGCTCGGCGGCAAAGAACATCTCTATAATGAGGGCTTTTCGGAACAAGTTTGCCCTCCCAGCCTGTTTCCTTTTCCCGAATGTCACGCACGGCTTTGTAGCCATCCTGCACAATGATGTATGTACACATCATCAGACATGGTTTCATTCCAATAGGATAGCAACACTTCGTAAACGTCATATTTGTCTATGAGCGTTACGGATGCGTATTCAGCGATGATTTCCTCGGCTATTTCGGCAATCAGCAGTTTTGGCTTAGTCTGACCACTAATAATGGTGCGGAGTTTGCCGTCCACTTTCTTAATCCAATTCTCAAAACTGTTCTCCACCTTATCGGCATATGCAGAAAAGTCCCGCTCACCGTCAATAAGTGTCACGTATTGCGCCCTTATCCACGATAAGAGAATAAAAGTCCTTGCGAAATTGAGCAAACAGAGTCGCCTGCAAGTTTGGGAATGTATCCCACCAGTAAAGTGACAAGCTGCCTATGTCGTCTGTTGGAATACCTCCGTCTAGGTTGTCCGTCGATGCTCTGGATATCTTCAGCCGACCGCTATCTATGTAGTGCGGAATGTTGAGGTTGCAAGCATTCTTGTTTTTACCTCCAAAAGCGGCACAAAGCGTGCGTACTTCGGGTCAGTTTTTATCTTACGATTCGCAACAAGCGCATTGAAGACAGTCGTGATTTTATACACGTCACTCTCACGCAGACGGTTCTTGTTGCCGTCCTTTATGAAATCACGGCTCGCGTCAATCATGATGATGCCGTTGCGCTCGTCGGCGTTCTCCTTGTCGATAACAATAATGCAGGCTGGAATGCCCGTGCCGTAGAAAAGGTTTACGGGCAGACCGATGATACCTTTGATAAAGCCACGGTCGATGAGTGATTGGCGTATAGTAGCTTCGGCGTTTCCGCGGAAGAGTACGTCTGTGGCAGGATAACCGCCGCCTTGCCGTTACGCTTCAGGGATTTGATGATGTGGAGCAGCAGCCACGCAAAATCGCCGTTCTTCCGCGGCGGACGGTCGCCATAGCCATCAAAACACCCGTACTCCTTCAATCCATGCATCCAGTTCTTATTGGAAAACGGTGGATTAGCCACACAACAAAGTCAAACTGGCGGATTGCAGAACTGCCCCTTGCTCTTGCCACCCTCGATTGCGAAATTCCGCATCAAGTATTCGTAAGCATCACCGATGAGATCGTCGCCATCAGCGTGATTCTTGCTGAAATCGGGCATCTGGTCACGGAAAACGCCGAGCAATTCGGAGAGTTTGTCGACCATCTCCTTGTCTTTGCCCAGTTTGCCCTCGTCATTTGAAGTGTGCGTTATTTATAACAACCCCTTGTAAGGTGGGTTTGCTTCAGCAAGTCGAGCGATGATTTTGTCCATCTTTTCACCGATATTCTTGTCACCAATAAGCGTAAGTTTCCACCTTCAGGAACTTCAATATCACCACCGTATGGCACATCTTTGAATTTATCAGAAACATACTTGACAAACAAAGAGCGTCAATATGTAGTCCTTATATTGCGAACCATCCATGCCCCCACGTAAACTATTACAACTCGCCCACAGATTGGAGGAATACAGTTCACTTTTTCTTAACTGCCATAACCCGTCCATCTCCCCACTTAGCACGCACACACTACCAGAACAACACCTTTGCATTACCACTACTAATCAATCATTATAGCACACTTTGAGGCTTTGTGTGAGATTTTTAGTTTTCCGAGTTTTACATTTTACCTCCTCTACAATACAATATGCATGCAGCTTACAAGCGCTTGTACACATATTACGGGGAACCCCACAAAATTTAACATTCATTTAATATTTTCTGACAACTATTTGCTAAATTAAGTGCTTATAGTATTAGCTAACATTATTTGTAGTTAGAATTGACCTTTTGGAAAAAAGGAGAAGATTATGAGTGAAGATCAAGAAGTGTATAGTTATGACAATATTTGGTTAATACCAGTTTACGAAAGATGTTCGTGAAATAATATACCCATTAAATTAGAAAGAGTTGATTACAATTGATGCAAAATGTTAATAGGTGTGTTTCAAGAGATGAGATTTTCGATGGTGTTTGGGAGTACTCGCAGTCGTCGAACACCAAGTGATGAGAAGTTGTTAAATGCGCATATTAGTATAATTAGGACTAGAATTAAACAAGTTGATGAAAATGCTGCTAAATGTATTATTACTGAAAAATGTTATGGCTATAGAATAGGTCAGGACTTTTATGGTTGAGGTGGTTGAACACAAAATGTCATGGGTGTGTGCTACAAATTAGATACGTGGTTGTTTACTACTCCATTTACCTGAAAGCCCATGAATGCTGTTTTGTCCAGGCCT
>AXYY01000097.1 GCA_000485475.1 Candidatus Ancillula trichonymphae ImTpAt | reverse complement strand
GCGTATATCCGAATGGGAATATTGCAGGTCCTGAAGTAGGTTCAGCAAATGCACATACAGATGACGATGGTGTGGATAAAATCAAGGCGTCCGCAGGCATTGAGCTGATGATGGACGATGAGTTGACTGGACAACCTGGTGAATACATTTATGAAACTGGTAGTCGTGGGGAGAAGATTCCATCAACCAAAAGCGTGAAGAAGCAAGCGGTTGATGGGCATAATGTCAAGACGACTCTAAACTTGGACGCGCAGTGGCGGTTGCAGTCAGCTTTGGATAAAGCCAAGCACGATAATTCTGCTGATTGGGCGCTCGGGGTCATCGAGAGGGTGAAGACTGGTGAAGTCGTCGCAATTGCGGAGTCCGACGCTGAGGCCGCAGGATATCAGGAAGTTGCACTTCACGGATCGCGTGTTTTCGGAACTGCTTTCGAACCTGGTTCAACGGTCAAGATACTCACAACTGCTGCACTGATCAACAACCACCTAGCAGCACCTGAAACGCGCTTCACAGTTCCAGATCACTACACGACTAGTAATGGTCAAGCCATTAAGGACGCGCACAATCATTCAACCGCACGTTTAACGCTCACTGGCATAATCGGGCAGTCATACAACACTGGAACCGTTATGGCATCTGAAGATATGACGGATCAGCAACGATACAACTTTCTGCGTGATTTCGGGTTCGGGCAACTAACTGGTCTTGGATTTCCTGGTGAAACTCAAAGTCAACTTAGCAACTATCAGGATTGGGACGATCGAACTAGACATACTGTTCTATTTGGGCAAGGGCTCTCGGTAAGTGCACTTCAGATTGTTAACGCATATGCAACAATTGCTAATCATGGCAAGAATCCAGTCCCCACAATAATCAAGGAGGTTCAAGATGGTGATGGCACGTGGAAACCATATGCAAAACCTGAGGGGAAACAGGTTGTTCGCGATGAAACTGCACTTCAAACGCTTGCCGTTTTGGAGGCGTCCGTGACCTCAGGGATGTGTTCATCGGCAAAAATGCCTGACTACCGCGTGGGCGGAAAAACCGGAACTGCTGAAATTGTCGGCGCAAATGGACTTTCAGACACACTGCACTCCTTCATCGGAACTTTTCCGCTGGATAATCCGCAGTTCGTAATTGGAGTGTTTTACAAAAATCCGCACGTTGAATATTCTACAACTGCAACAATTCCGTCCTTCAAGGAGATTGCAGTTTCTCTGACACAGAAGTATGGCATCATGCCTAGCAAACCAGCAGATTACATTCCGCCAGCTTCGTGGTAAAGAGGTGTATAATTTATACAATGGACGTTTCGAAGATAGTAATCGACTCAAGAAAAGCATTTTCTGGCTGTATATTCATACCAATTCGCGGGGAGAAGTTCGACGGACATCAGTTCATCGGTGACGCAGTTGAAAATGGGGCGACCACAGTAGTCATCAAAAAGTCCTTCAAAAGTGCGGGCCGAGTAAAGAAGAATTGTGCGGGCGTTGAATTTATCGAGGTTGAAGATACAACTAAGGAACTTGGAAATATTGCAAAACGACATCTGGAATCGCTACGCCCCAAGTGCAAAGTTGTTGTAATAACTGGTTCAGTTGGAAAAACTACAACCAAAGATATTACTGCTAGTTTGCTCGCGCACTTCGGAAATGTTGTGTGTGCAAAAGAGTCGTATAACAACGAAATTGGAGTACCGTTGACAATCTTCGAGGCGCACGAAAATACTGACTACTTAGTGCTTGAAGTTGGCGCAAATCATGTTGGTGAAATTGACTACTTGGTTGATATTTGCAACCCCGATGTTGCTGTGCTGCTGAAAATTGGTGTTGCACATTTTGGGGAGTTCAAGGGCGCGGAGAACATCAGGCGCGAGAAAGTTAGAATCTTCAAGAACTTGGGCCCTCAGGGTTCGCAGATTTCTGGGTGCGAGCGGCAGAAAACTAGAAGTGTTGCGATCTTCAACCGAGATGATGCGAACAGTGATTACATCCGCACGCACATACCTGCGGGTGTGGATTTTCTGGAATTTGGAATTGATGATGTGCAGAATTTTGAACTTGATGAAAACGGAAAACTCTCTTTTGTACTGGTTGATGCAGAATTCAGCGGTAAAACTGTTGAAACTGATCTTGTTGGTGAACATAACGTCTACAACGCCTTGGCAGCACTACGAATTACTCAGGCGTTCGGATTTAGAGGTGATGAAACGTTACAGGCGCTGAAAACTGCAAGAGTGGTTGCTGAGCATAGAATGCAAATCAAGCGTCGAGGAAGTGTAGTCATAATTGATGACAGTTATAATGCGAATCCTGATTCTATGCTCGCTGGTCTTATAGCGGCTGCAAAAATTGCAACAAGAAATGGCGCGAAGTTGATTGCTATACTTGGTGATATGCTTGAACTTGGAGATAAAACTGATGAAGAACATGCCACAATTGCTTCAGTTGCATTGAATAAACTTGAAGTTTGGCGACTAATCGGAATTGGTTCTGCGTGGGCGCGCTACCAAAAGCAACTTGGTGATAAATATACCGACAAGTTCATGCACTTTCCAGACACAACGGAAAAACATCGAAAAAAGGTGTTGTCAACTTGCATTCTAAATGAAAATGTGGTATTGTTATCAAAGGGTTCTTGTACGTTGAAGTTGTGGGAACTAGGAGATTATATCATCAAACATTTAGAATGTGTGCGAGAGAAAGAGTCTACATGATTGCACTTATACTAGCGGTTGCAGTTTCCTTGTTCTCCTCGTTGTTCGTAACGCCTGTTCTAATACGGTTCCTGAATAAACATCAACTAGGTCAATTCATCCGCCAAGATGGTCCAGAGTCGCACTTCACAAAACGCGGTACTCCAACTATGGGCGGGGTAGTCATCGTTATTTCTACTGTTTTGGGTTATCTAGTTGCGTATTTGTGGATGTACATTCATCAGGGGCGGCTTCCACGAGCTTCGGGGCTACTTGCACTTGGCTTGATGTTTTTCATGGGACTGATTGGATTTGTTGATGACTTGGCGAAGATACGCACTAAACAGAGCCTGGGTTTAACAGCGCGCGCAAAAATTGTCTGGCAGCTGATCATTGGCATCGCATTTGCAATTCTGTGCAACTGTTTTCCAGATTCAAATGGTGTTCCACCTGCTTCGAACCACATCTCATTTATCAAC
>AXYY01000096.1 GCA_000485475.1 Candidatus Ancillula trichonymphae ImTpAt | reverse complement strand
TCATTTTCAACTTTTCGGTCGCGGGAGTCAAAATAGAATGGATGATGCCGACGATGGCCGTACTATCGGCATTGGGTACCGTAGTGAAATGACTATTGGGATCGGGTTGGGGCAGGCCTTTTTGCAACTGCTGCTTCTGTGCGCCGGTTGCAGCCTGCATGTTCTTTACCCTGGCCGCACCCTCCTGCACACTTTGAGATACCTTGTTCAGATCGGGGAGGCCGGGAAGCGCAAGCCCCGGCTGCGCGCTATTCGCTTTATCCAAGGCCTGTTGCATTTCCGGATGGGCCTTTTTTATCGAGTCGAGGATGTGCTGCGCCTTTTGCATTTTCGCCTGCACCTCAGCCATATTGGGCTGCTGGGCCCGAGAGCTTCGCGCAAAACACGAAATAACGACCACCATAACAACCAGCTGCTTCATTTTTGGATCATTTCTTTTAACTTCTTATAATCGATGCATTCCATTACCCGGTCGGCGATGTCCGCGTAATATTTCGAGACAAAACGAGTGTCCACGGTTCGGATGACCGTGATGAGCTGCACGCCGGCTTTTGGCAGTTGCGGATTGAAATAGCCGGGATTGGGGGTAAAGAGCGCCATGCTGTTCCCGGCGACATCCATAAAAGCCGGCGACCGCTTCTCTTCCATGGACATGGCCGCCAGCTGCGCATTCATGGTGGCCAATTGCTGCTGCGTCGCCGCCATTGCCTGCTCGATGCCGGCGATGCCCTTATCGACGGAGGCCTGCATAGCGGCATTGTTCGCGGCCGCGGCCCGGGCTTTCATCGCCTTAAAGTCGTCGAGGTCCTTTTGTCCACTGCGCAGTTTCTTCTCCTGGGTTTTGATCTGGAACTGCAAGTACTGTTCGCGGGTATAAGGAATATAGATCGGGTTGCCATTGGTGATCACCCTTCTGCCGTCATTCAGCAACAAATAGTCGGGCGTTGTTTCCCGGATCCCGAAGACCCGAAGGGTAAAGAACCGCGGCAACCGGAGTTGATCGCACTCGCCGTTGAATTCACCGGGGAACAGATTGAGCAATTCGTTGATGGTAAGATGGAAACCGGCGCCGGTCTCCGCATTTACCTCCAGGCTCCCGTTCTCCCCTTTATAAAATTCGTGCATGGCCAGCCAGTTGTTGACCGTAAGCGCCTGCTGTAAAGGCCAGGCATACGGCGATGGTTTGGCCACGGAGACCTGTACGCGCAGGTCGAACCCCATGGGTTGTTTAAGCTCGGGGCAGCTTTCGGCAATCCCGATGAGCTTTAACGAAGCGGCGTTCAGCCCATTCAGGGAGGATGCATCCAATCCGTTGTTATTGAGCAGATTGGGTGGACCTTCCTTGCCGGAATAGTCCCGGATCTTACCCGCCTGGTCGTGGATATCGTCCTTTTGCGCGATGGCGGTCAGGGAAAGGGCGGTGGAAAGCGCGAGCAAGAAGAGGGTGGTCTTCATGATGATCAACTTTTATTGGTACGGACAAACTCCACCCGCCGATTGTTCGCTTTCCCGTCGGAGGTATTGTTGTCGCCGATGGGTTTTGTATCGCCGAATCCTTTTGCCGTGAGCCGGGATGCGTCGATGCCCATGGTCGTCAATTGGGCTTTTACGGCTTCGGCTCTTTGCTGTGAAAGGCCGAGGTTGTGCGGCTGACTGCCGGTGTTGTCCGTATGCCCGCCCACTTCAAAAGTAACTTCAGGATTGTCCTTCATGATCTGGACGATCATATTGAGGGTACCCATGCTTTCGGGCCGGATGGTGGCCTTGTCGATATCGAAATTGATGCCATGGGTGATGATCCGGGTATCGGTGAACTTCTTTCCGATCATATTCATCCCCCCGCCGGCGGCCAGGCGGACATTGTTGATAATATTGGGGGCCTTATCGCTGCCGCCGATGCTGGCGATGCTGAGGCTGTAATAATCCACCTTTGTATCCGGGATAACCAGCACCCGGAATTGATCCACATACACTTTTAACTGGTGGTTCTTACAGGCGATGGCGACATGGTGCCAGGTGTTCAGGAATGCCGCGTTATCCGACAGGCCGGAGGGGAAATCCTTGCTGATGGAGATGCCGTCGGCGTTGCTGAAACTGCAGCCGGTGTAATTGAGATAGACCTCGGATGTATTGTCCGCCCGCGTATCGGCCTTATTCCCGGTGAGCAGAACGCGAAAACCGTTGGCTTCGGGCACTACAAAGTAATCGTATTCCAGGGTAAACGGATCGGTAAGGTATTTATCTTTCTTCATCCGGGGGGTCACCACCGCATCGCCGTCCGTTGTACACAGGACCAATTGGCCATTGCGTTTGTTGAGCGTGGCCTGCCCTCCTTTCAATTCCCAATGGCTGGGAAATTCGCCATCGGTCTCATCGGTGAAGTGGTCTTCGAAGAGGATCCTGTCGCCGGGGACAAAATCGTAATTGTTGTAGACTTTTATACCTCTTCCATTTTTGTCATCGCCGGTGTCCTGGGCAAAGGCGGGGCTGCAAAAAAGCTGGCAGGCAAGGGATGCCGTTATCAAGGCGGGGGTTATGATTTTCATACCAGGGAATTTATTGTCCGAAGTAAGTAAAAACCCTGAAGCCGGTCAATCCTATGAATATATGATTCTTCCGGTTTTCTCAGGATTTGCGACGCAGGACCTTTGCGACGGCTTCCGCCTTGGAATTTACATGCAGCTTTTCATAGATGCTGGAAATGTGCGTGCAGATGGTGCCGACGCTGACAAAGTGTTTTTCGGCAATTTTCTTGTAGGTGAGCCCTTCCACCAGGGAGTCGAGTATTTCCTTTTCCCTTGGAGTGAGTTGGTATTCTTCTTTCAACTGGGATTGATTGTCATGAAAGGACTGGATGACCTTTCTGGCGATACTTGCCGTCATGGGCGCGCCCCCCTGGTACAATTCGCGGACGGCGTCGACGATCTCATCGGGCGGCGTTTTTTT
>AXYY01000095.1 GCA_000485475.1 Candidatus Ancillula trichonymphae ImTpAt | reverse complement strand
GTGCGGTTATTGAAAGAGTTGAGCAGGATGAAAATGGGCGGTTCGTTGCAGTTCCTGGAACTGAGAAGGAAATTCTGGTGGATTTGGTGCTGATTTCAGTTGGTTTCAGGGGTCCAGATGTGGCAGATTTGATTGCACAAACTGAAATTGAGTTAACTGAAAACGCACTAATCAAGCGAGGTGACGCATTTGCAACTACTCTACCTGATTTCTTTGTTACAGGAGATGCGGGCAGAGGACAGTCGTTAGTGGTCTGGGCAATTGCCGAAGGTCGAAGTGCGGCAAAATCAATTGATGAATACTTGACCGGAAGTTCTGAACTGCCAGCACCGATCAGGGCTAGTAGTAGTCCCCTTCGGAAATGATTACGGACGCAGATGCAAAATACCGCAGATTTGCCAGCTTCTGCACATTCAGGTCAACGCCATATGCGCGCGTAAGTTTTTCGCTAGTCAGGTTCTTATCAATATTTCCCTGAAATAAAATAGTTCCAGTTTGCGGCTGTTGCTTTTGCTCGCACGACACTTGTGGATTGGTATTTCTTGCTCCCATAACTGCTATTTTATTGAAACTAGGCGGTATTTCCTCAACGTTGTGGTTCACAAGAATTATCGCACGACCTCGTTTAGTCACCGCATCTTCAAGGGCAAGTTTATTCAAAATGTTGATAACAAGTTCTCTTGCAGCAAGATCAAGGCCCGCAGTTGGCTCGTCGAATAGTAAAAGATCTGGATCCGGCATGAGCGTGCGGCACATGAGTACGCACTTCCTCTCTCCTTGACTTAAAACCCCCCAGTTGCGATTTTTCAGGTGCTGAATTTTGAAGAGTTCAAGCAACTCATCTGCGCGCGCATTGTCAGCGGCCGTGAAAAGTGCGTCGTCTCGACTATCACCCCAAATTCCGAGCATGGCGCACTTAGCAGTTCGAATTACATCAAAAACCACTTCGCTACCCAAAATGTTCACACCTAGATCCGCACCCAAAATGCCTATTTTTCGCCGAAGTTCAAAAATATCTACTTTGCCTAAGCGATTTCCAAGAATCTCAGCAGTGCCAGTAGTCGGAAAAATATGTGCCCAACAAATATTCAGAAGCGTCGACTTACCAATTCCGTTGGAGCCAAGAAGTACCCAATTTTCGCCACTGAACACTTTCCAGTTAACATTACTTACTATTTCAAGTTCAGACCTGATAATGTTGACATTTTGAAAATCCAGCACGGTTCGCCTACTGCTCACTTCGAGTTGATCACTTCTTCCTTTTCTCGTAGTTTTTAATCAGTTCCTTATAAATCTTCACAGTTCTCTCACCAATTGTCTTCCAAGAGAAGTGCTCCTTGGCGCGCTTGTAGCCCTTTTCTCCAAGTTTTTTGGCGCGCTCCAAGTCCTCAAATATCCAGCAAATTGCATCTGCGAGATCCTGCACAAACTTGGCCGGCTTCAACGGAATTCCGGTTCCATCATCAAATTGTTCAATTTCTACCAGTTTTCCGGTCACACCATCTTGCACAACCTCAGGAATTCCACCGGTCGCAGTTGCAACAACTGGCAGTTTCAGCGCCATCGCTTCAAGATTGACAATTCCAAGCGGTTCGTAAATCGACGGGCACAAGAAAACATCACTGGTGTTTAATACAGCAACAAGTTCGTGTTTGGGCAGCATTTCAGAAATTGAAATAACATTTCCGCGCCTTTTCTGCAACTTCTGCACTAATTTCTGCACTTCATCTGCAAGTTCCTTAGTATCAGGAGCACCTGCACACAGAATAACCTGTATCTCACTTGGCAACTTTTCAACTGCTCTGAGCAAGTACGGTAAGCCTTTCTGCCTAGTAATGCGACCAACAAAAACCGCAGTTGGTGCGGTAGTTGATATGTTATAGCGCTCAAGAACATCAGTAGTTTTGTCAGTGAACTTGAAGGAGTCCAAATCAATTCCATTGTGCACGATAAAGATCTTTGCAGGATCAACCTCAGGATAACAGCGCAGTATGTCTTTCTTCATGCCCGCAGAAACTGCTATAATTCCAGCGGCGTTCTCATATGCAAGTTTTTCCGCCCAACTAGAAAGCGCATATCCACCGCCCAGTTGTTCCGCTTTCCAGGGGCGCAGCGGCTCCAGCGAGTGAGCAGTTATAACATGCGGAATGTCATACAACTTAGAGGCCAAGAATCCTGCGAGATTGGCATACCAAGTGTGTGAATGCACAATATCCGCACCGATGCAGTCGTTGGCAACTTGTAGATCAACTGAGAACGTTGCAAGTGTGGGATTTACGTGTTGAAACTGACGAGGAACATCGTAACCGAACACCCATGGGTCATCTTTTGTACCGATCTTGTCATCCGCGCCCGCAGTTCCAACAACTGCATAAGTACCACCAAATTCAGGGACGCGTGGACCGTCGAAGCACCTGATAGTAACCTCGTACTTGAACAAAATCTTGCGCAAAATTTTCGAGAGCTCCTCAACATGAACACCTGCACCGCCATAAACGAACGGCGGAAACTCTCTGGTCAAAACATCAACCTTAACACTCATGAGCGCATTATATCACAGAAAGACAAGTACGGCGCAACGGCGGGTTATACCCGTTACACACGGACTAGAAGTTCATTTTCTAGAACATTTGGTGCTTCAGTAGATTGTTCAGTGTCCGATTCTAGAAAAAACCAACCAACATTTCTCCTTGCTCTAATACAGTCTTTATATTGAGGATTGGCTCTTTCCAGCTCTTTTCTAATCCGTGAGATACTGGTATCAGTAGCTTTTGAGTTGTTATAACCATCGTAGCCATAAAGCGTATCTTCAATATCAGACCCGACAAGATAACATCAATACTCTATCCTAAAGTTGACCACTAAGGTTATACTTCCTCAAGAATTCATCAGCATCATAAAACACCGACACTTCAAACCCGTACTCATCCTTACTGAGCACACCCGCAAATCCGTCAACGACTTCTTTAACGCTGCCAACAATGACAATCGA
>AXYY01000094.1 GCA_000485475.1 Candidatus Ancillula trichonymphae ImTpAt | reverse complement strand
TTGAGAGCAAAACTAAAACGCGGTCATCACTATCTTTATGTCTCGTTGTAACAGTATTTGAAACAACTTTCTTCTGATTTGAACCAAAGCGTAAAGAGCCACCATTCTTAACCTTACAATTGAATCCATTGTTAATAAGAACCTCTTTCCAATGAGAACCATTTGATGCAATGATATTTGGTTGTGGGCGTTGTTTACTTTCATAAGAGCCTAAATAGAAGTTTAAATAGAAAAATGGTACACCAATTGTATGACAGCCAATTAGATTCCAATTGTTAGATGATTTTTCACAAGCTAAAATCATCATTTTTTCCCACGGTTGATTTTCAAAAGGATAAAACAAGAATGGTGTTTGAAAGTCTGCACTATTAAAGAACTTAATAAAAGACTTATAGTTAATATACGATAAGAAGACTGTCCCTTTTTCATTTATAAATTCGAAGTCTAAAAGTTCTTTAATATTTAAGCCTGAATGCTTAAAGGTAGTCTTTTTACTATAGATAGAATTTATTGCCATAAACAATGATTTCAAAATGTCTGATAGGCTAACAAAATATATTAGTGGTAGAATACCTTGGTATAGATATGCTCTTTGTAATAACTTTTTTGACAAAGATGGCATTGCCAGAGTGATAATTTTATAACCTTTTGATTTATAGTACTCATGAAGAGCTCCTAAATAAACGTCTTTAAACCGCTTTCTTTCATATTCAAAAGATCGCGCTTCTATCCAGGTACAGATAAATATGTTTTGTCCTAATGTGCTAAATAAATCAATGCCCGCCTTGTCTTTCGAAAAATGCATTTTATTCATTAACCACAACATGAACATGCGCAATAAGTGATAGGTAAGTCTTAGCATCGAAAAGAGTTGTCTCTTTATCTGGCCTTTTAAATAGTAGCTTGTGCTGGTTTCTACATGAACACCATTACCCTTAAAACTAGTAATACATGATTTTATCAACCAAGGGTTCTCTATAACAATAAGTTTGCTATCTTTACTATTTCGAAGCCATTCTTTAATAAGGTTTAAGTAACAATAGTTCAAAAAAAGATCACAGGTTAGTGGGCTTTTGTAGGCCGTGTTAGTTGCCCACCAGGTTGTAGTGTTGATTTCCATTCCGATTTTAGATATCCAATCTAAAAAACTATCTTTTTTACTTAAACTCACCTCTTGTAATTCGGCAGCGTAACAGTACCTTGCCTTACTGCCAAGTTTGCAGATAACTTTTTCCCTCAGGCAAGAATCTGTCCCCAGAAAAAGCCATTTCCATTTTTCTTTTTTAACTAAATGCCTGTAGTCATGAATTTTCGTAGGGTCTATTATGATAAGCTTTTTTGCATTCATTACTAATACCCTATAACACCCAGGAAATGTAACGTTACAAGTTTTAAGGTTAAATGAATTTAAAAATAGAGTCTATGAGTCTACACTATTTGTGGGGGGGAATATAAGGATTGGCTGAAGTATGTTTGTAATATCCATTTCACAATATCTCATTTTTATTTATCGAATAAGTCATAGTATTCAAAATACTCACTAATTGTAGACTTTAATACACCATCAAGAGGTATCTGGGCTTTCCACATTGATCCTATACCATCAGTAAGGATGCAACCAAGGTTCTTTCCTATGTTTTTCTTATCTTTTGAAAGTGCCACGAAATAATCGTCAATCTTATCTGTTGGGATTTGATATGAGGGAAAATTTTTTATAAGGATATCGTGCATCATGTTAAATTCATTTATACTCAACTCGTATATTGACTTTGAGATGTAATTGGCAATGTCCATACCAATTGTAACTGCCTGCCCGTGGGGGACCTCATAGTTGCTGATAGACTCAATTGCATGCCCAAATGTGTGGCCGTAATTGAAAATATTTCGCTCCTTCTGGTCGTATTCATCTATCTCAATAAGTTCCTTCTTAATCGATAAGCTTTCAGATATAAATTTTTTAAAATGGTGACGAGATAAAAGAAGTTCCTCATAATTATTTATCATTTCATATAACAGTGGGCTATTCGCTATAAAATAGAAATGTAAAATTTCTCCTATCCCAGACTTAATTTCTTTAGTTGGCAAGGTATCAAGGAATTGAATATCTATGTAGATTTTAGATGGTGGATAGAAACCTCCGAGGATGTTCTTGTATTCATCCAAATTCATTGAAGTCTTGCTGCCTATACAGCTATCCGCCTGAGCCAATAATGTTGTCGGGATGAACTGCCATCTGACTCCTCTAAACAGCATAGAAGCTATGAAGCCTGTTATATCCTGG
>AXYY01000093.1 GCA_000485475.1 Candidatus Ancillula trichonymphae ImTpAt | reverse complement strand
CATCAGCTGCAGTGCCGGTGTAGTCCTGTTCGCTGTGATGAAGATATGTAAACACCATGTAACCACTAGCAGATGCAAGCGCGAGGAACAAGACAACGAAAACCATAAGCAACCTCTTGCGCTTCTTTTGCCTCCTACTTGCGTGAGCACCACCCCTAACTAACGCGTTCAACCTCTCCCCCCCTGATCAAGCGGGAACACACTATCATCTTCAAGCATCAACTTTATTGTACCACAATTTTATTCTTGTGCGTGAAAATAGCGTAAAATGTAGGTGGTTGTGGTATAATAAAAACGTGGGAAAAGTGACATTACTTAGCAAATTGTTTACGCGAACACTACGAAACGATCCTACTGAAGCCGATGTTGAAGGTCATAAGTTATTGCTACGTGCAGGCTATGCTCGCCAGATCTCTTCTGGTATATTTGCGTGGCTGCCGCTCGGGCTCATGGTGTGCAAAAAAATTGAGGAAATTATCCGTGAGGAGATGCATGCCATCGGTTGTCAAGAACTGCATTTTCCTGCACTTTTACCGCGTGAGCCCTACGAGATTACTAATCGGTGGACAGAGTATGGACATGAGATTTTTCGCCTGAAGGATCGTCGTCAAAAAGATTATTTGCTGGCTCCAACGCATGAGGAGATGTTCACTTTGATAGTCAAGGATCTGTTAAACTCCTACAAGGACTTACCAGTTAGTTTATTTCAGATTCAGATCAAGTACCGCGACGAAATGCGACCTCGCGCAGGGGTGATTCGGAGTCGTGAGTTCGTGATGAAGGATGCGTATTCGTTTGACCTGAGTGATGAGGAGCAGATAAAATCATACTTCGCACAAAGAGGGGCCTATGAGAAGATATTCACTCGCTTAAAGTTGCCATACCGAATTGTTAAAGCGGTTTCTGGTGCTATGGGCGGTTCGATGTCTGAGGAGTTCTTAAGTCCAACTCCAGTTGGTGAGGACACGTTCGTAGTTGCTCCTAGCGGATATGCGGCAAATGTTGAGGCGGCTGTAATACTCAGTCGGCAAGATTTAACTGTTGAGGAAATCGACAGTCTTCCCAGTTCAGAACTTGTGGATACGCCCAACTTGAAGACAATTGAGGAGGTTTCGGAGTTCTTGAGCGTCCCTTACGAGAAGTTGTTAAAATCGGTCTACTTAACGCTTGAGCACAACGAAAATGAGGGCAAAGTGCGCGTGGAAGTTGTAGTAATATGCATACCGGGGGATAGAGAACTTGACATGAAGCGCGTTGAGGCGTTCTTCGCCCCTGCGACCGTGAGAATAACAACGCCCGAAGATTTGAAGAGTTACCCTGAACTTGTTCCTGGATTTGTTGGCCCCTCTGATGAAATTGGCAAGAAAGTGCGCTACTTCTTCGACACGCTGGTCTATTTGGGGTCTTCGTGGATTGCAGGAACTAATGCGGTTGATTCACATGTCCTGAATTTAACAGCTGGTAGGGATTTTCAGGTTGAAGATAGCCGTAGAATTGGAGCGGTGTGCATAAAAGAGGGCGACTTGGCGGGTGACGGATCTGGTGCTTTTAAGATTCAGCGAGGTGTTGAAATTGGGCACATCTTTGCACTGGGGCGCAAGTATACTGAGGCGATGGATGTAAAAATACTAGACGAGAACGGACGAACAGTTGTGCCAACCATGGGTTCGTATGGCATTGGTGTTACTAGACTTTTGGGATTACTTGCGGAGAATTACCATGATGAAGACGGTCTAGTTTGGCCCAAGGCAGTCGCACCAGCAATTGTGCATGTGGTTGTAGTTTCTAAGGATGAAAGTGTGCAAAAAGAGGCGCTGGATTTTGCATCTAGGCTCGCAGATAAGGGCGTAGATGTTTTTGTGGACGAGAGGAAGGCTTCTCCGGGCGTTAAGTTTAAGGACGCAGGATTGCTTGGCTGCCCACTGATAGTTGTATTTGGCAGGGGTTTTGAAAATGCGGATGTGGAAGGTCAAGCGGAGATTCAAATACGCCAGACTTCCTCCAAACGAAGTGTTTTAGCTAGTGTGTTGCTTGACGAAGTGCTTGCAGATATTGAGGATTTACGATGAAGTTCGTGCGGTTGTCAAGTCAGAATTTGCTTCTGACTGAGGTTTTGGAGCGAGATGTTGAAAATATAGTTGTTGCGTGCAATGACGATGTGACCGTCTACTACTTGACTACGCTGCCGTATCCGTATGCGCGTGAAGATGCATTGAATTTCATCAAGAATTCTGTGGAATGCTGGAAAGTTGGTGATGTTTTACGATGGGCCGTGAGACGACTACGGGCAACTGGAGAGTTTGTGGGCATTGTTGAACTGCGCAAAGATCAAGAGTTTGATTCGCTTGGAGTTTGGTGTATGCCTAAAGCGCGTGGAAACGGTTACATTACTGAGGCGATTCAAACGGTTGTTGCGTGGAGCATCGAGCAGAATTTCACGAAGATCAATGCGATCTACTATGCGTGCATGCCCGAGAATGTTGCGTCCGCAAGTGTTGTTAGGAAGACTGGTTTCAAATTCTTGGGCGTTAAGCAATCTAAAGAGCCATATATCCACAGAGATACCGGAACAACTTACAAATATTTGTATTCAGTTTATGCACCAACTGATGTTGATCAGTTCTCGTCATGGGGTGAATATTTATGAAGGACAACATTACAATTGCGAATTTCTTGACTATTTTGCGCGTAGTTTTAGCAGTTCCTTTTGTTTGTCTACTGTTTTTTGAGAAGTACGAGAATCATCCGCATGGCATAACTGGTGGAATTGTTTGCGTTTTGCTGTTCGCGGCGATTAGTCTACTAGATGTTTTTGATGGGCACATAGCGCGAAAACGGTCCGCAGTTACGAATTTCGGCAAGTTTCTGGATCCTCTTGCTGACAAGTTGTTTTTAACTGGTGTACTTTTCGTGTTGTGCATTTTTAATCATGAGCTCATTTTGTTCGCCACACTTATTTTGCTTCGAGAAGCCTTTATTACTGTCTACAGAGTTGTTGTGATACGGCGGTATAAAGTTGTAATTGCTGCTTCGAGAATTGGTAAATACAAGACAGTTATGCAACTGGTAGCTTTGGGATTTTTCGTTGCGCCAATTGAATTACTACCACCAGTTCTTACATATTTAGCGTGGATTTTAATATTATTCGCTACTATTTTGACATATATTTCAGCTATACAGTATATTATACACAGTAAATGGAGGTAATAAATGCTAGAAGGACTGAGATTAGAGCGAGTTGAAATTTCAAAGTTACTAGGCAAGAAGTTGGAAGAGAATAACTACAAACTTGCGGTTACAGAATCAATTACTGGAAGTGCACACTTGCGGACAACATTGTTTCAACTAGTGGGGCACCGAGGTATTTTACTGGCGGTGTCGTCGCGTACACGAACAAGATGAAGCATAAAATTCTTGATGTTGAATGGAATCTCTTGGTCACTCGCGGTTCAGTCGACGAGGAAATTGCATATCAGATGGCGTTCGGTGTACGCAAACTTTTTGATACAGATTACGCAATTTCTACCACTGGATTTGCTGACAGCGTCCTGAGCGCAAGAGAAGATGCAGGTCTAGTGGTTTGTTGGTATCTTGACTCCGAAGAGTCGACAGGTCATCAAAATGCGACTTTTAGATGAAAATCCGGACCTTGAGCGAAATCAGGTACGCGAGTTTGTTGTACTGAATGCGTAACTGCACTTTACGACTCACTCTGAATGGGGGGATACGCGCACAGTGGAGTTTGCTCCGCAAAAGCAGCGTTCTATGCCGCAGAACTCAATTTAATCGCGCACAAACAGAATTCCGCAAAGTGGAATAAAATCAAACATGCGTAGGTGCGCGCACACAAATTGCCCTTTTCTTCAAAAAAAGGTCTGCATAAATTTGTGCGGGCTGCGCAATAGATGGTGTTTCACAAAAGTGAAACTCTGCTAGATTCGCGCAGGCGCGCAAGACAATGGCATTCCGCAAGCGGAGTACGGCTAAAACGACATTCCGCAAAGCGAAATGCGAAATGCAACTCCTCTTTGGGCTGCTTGTGCTATAATAAAAATAGAAGTATTTTTAAGGAGTATTGATGTCGGAGAAGATATTAGCAGTCAATGCAGGTTCGTCCTCGTTGAAGCTCAAGTTGTTTACAATGCCAGAAGAAGTCGAACTTTTCCAGGGTGCGGCGGATCGTATAACTGGATCTGGTGAAGGCGAGTTCAGCTACAAGAAGGCTGGTGGTGAAAGAGTGAAGTTGTCACTTAATATGCCTGACCATGAGGTGGCGATCGGTAAACTACTTGAAGTTCTTGTTGAATCAGGAGCGGTAACGGATGTTGAAGAAATAAAAGGTGTGGGTCATCGCGTCGTTCAAGGTGGTGAGTTTTTCAAGGACTCCGCTTTGTCAACACCTGAAAATCTTGAGGTTATCGAAAGCTTGAACTCGCTGGCTCCGCTGCATAATCCCGCAAATGTCATGGGTGTGCGTGCATTCTCGAAGGTGCTGCCGAATGCAACACAAGTGCTAGTTTTTGATACTGTCTTCCATCAAACTATGCCTGAAGTCAATTACCTCTATCCAATCGAGCGCAAGTTTTATGACGAGTACAAGATTCGACGCTACGGTGCGCATGGAACTTCACATAAGTATGTCTCAGAGGCGGCTGCTAAAGTACTTGGCAAGGACCTCAGTGACACTAGTGTTGTCGTTGCGCATTTAGGAAACGGTGCTTCAATTACCGAAGTTGTTGCGGGTAAGAGCATGAATACTTCGATGGGGTTTACGCCAACTGGTGGATTGATTATGGGGACGCGCACTGGTGACATTGATCCAACTGTTATAACATACTTGCAGAAAATTAAGGGACTTGATGCAGATGGTATGAGCGACCTGGTGACGAAACAGTCTGGTATGCTTGCAGCAACTGGTTTCAGCAACGATATGCGTGATGTTGAAGAAGCTGTCGCCGATGGCAAGCACCCGCACCACGCTCAAGCAGTAGTTGCATTTGACATGTTCATCAAGCGAATTGCCGACTTCATCACGCTGTATGCTGCAGATGTTGTTGCAGGCGGTAGAAATGTGGACGCAATTTCGTTTACTGCGGGAATTGGCGAAAATTCTAGTACCGTTCGTAAACTGGTTGTTGATCGTTTAGCAATTCTTGGCGCTAAACTTGATGAAGTGGCGAATAATACTAGGGGGACCGTTGACATTACAGCTGAAAATTCCAAGGTGAAGATTTTGGTTATTCCAACTGAGGAGGAGTTGATGATTGCTAGAGATACTGTGAGACTACGCGGGTAGTTGAGATTTTCGGGCATTGGCGCAGTTTGGTAGCGCGCTTCGTTCGGGACGAAGAGGTCGCAAGTTCAATTCTTGTATGCCCGACAAACTCTTAAGTCTTTGGGGCATACGAAAAGCCTTGAACTTGCGCCGTAACCACGACCAAAAGTCTAGCGTGGCTCAGGGATCAGGTGTAGATAATTCACTTGCGTAAAGTGGACAGTTGATTTGAAATGCACACCAAGCGCATAGCGGCGAGCTCTTCGGTTTCCAAGACTTGGACTGCATATTCTCCTGGATCTGTGCGTAAACTGACAAAATTACTTCTTCAGTTTGTTGCAGGTCCTGAACAGTCGGTTCGCGCTCAATAACGTTTGCATCCTTCAAATACAGCAACTTGACCATTCTGGGCAACTTCCCACCATGCTCCTTTGCGTAAACTAGTGCATAAAAAAACATCTGGAAGAGTGCGTCATCTTGAAATCTGAGATCAGGCATACTACCAGTTTTGTAATCTGAAATACGCACCTCACCAGTCCTCGCAACTTCTAGTCTGTCAATAATTCCGCCAACTTCAACCATTTCTCCACTGTCTTTACACTCAAGTGTTGTTCTAATCCAGGTTTCCAGTCCAACTGGCTCGTAGACCTTCGGATTCTCAAGTTTGAAGTAGTTGGAAATACATGTGTTGATTTGTTTGTAGTACTCCTCCTTTTTTTGTGCATCATCAAGAGTTTCCTCAAGCATAGTAAGTGCATCTTCAGATTTAATCCCATCAACAACCTCAGCAAATGCAGAAGTTACAAGTTCTAGTGCAGTTTCTAGTGAACGTTTTGATGTGTCAAGGTTGTAGAGTTTTTCAAGAACAAGGTGCACATGTGTGCCCCTAATGGCCTCAATTGATGGGGGAAACGGAAGTAGATCAATAGTTTTGAACTTGTACATCAACGGGCACTGTAGAAAGTCCTTGACCCTCGATGGTGAAAGCGTAATCTTCTTCATCTGAACCTCTTCCAACAAGCATTGTGCCAGTGTCGTCTA
>AXYY01000092.1 GCA_000485475.1 Candidatus Ancillula trichonymphae ImTpAt | reverse complement strand
AATAAATGGGCACAGACTCACGTCTCACCGCGCACAAATAATCTTGTACCGCCAAAAATTCTATAGAAAGTACGCCACAATCATTTTTGACGGTAATTCCTCGTAACCACCAACTACCTATAGCACTTCCAGCATCTTCGCCGCAAGCAAACAAGGCATTAGAAAGTGCTACGCCTCAGAGTACAAGTATAAAAACTGCGCAGATTTAGAAGATAATGCGCAAAATTCTGCAAGTTTTTCTTGGACTACTTGCCGCAACCTGTCTACTAGTCGCAATTCCGTTTGGAAAGTGCGTCCGCAAACGAGCCAGAAGAAAACTGCGAGATGATGAAAATGCACAGTTGCTGCATGGGACGACGAACTCGTCGACTTCTTCGTGTGTGCGGGACTTGGACGCCCAAATCGCTCATGTACACGCACCGAATACGCTGAATCGCTTGAGCAACTGATGTAAAACTCTTCAAGAATTGTTGAGCTGTCCAGACTGGTTGATTATGCAACTTTTGCGCCGAACCGAAAAGTTGACTGCAGCGACAAGTGTTGGGAAGTGGTTGATGAGATAACCGTGCAGTTTTCCAAAACTGCAAGTTAGGCAACTAAACTTCGAGCGGTGTTTTCACCCTTCGCAAATCTACGGCTGCAAAAAGGAGCAACAGGTATGAACAAAACTGAAGTTTTTCTTCAACTGAGAAGTTTGAACAACAAGATAATGGAGGTGTTGCATAAACTGAAGTTTCGCTGAATCTGCGAGCTAAGATTATTCAGCCGTCCGAACAGCTCGCACCACAAACCACGCGCGCACAAATACACACCAAGAACCGTTTTAACGAACAAGCAATATGCGGCTGCACGTTCTGCGAGTTCTGCCAAACTGCAAGAGGTTGTTGTGCACACACAAAGGAAGACAAAATTTGCAGATGTTGCATTTACAACAACAGTTTGTGCGACTCTGGGGCTGTGTGCGCTATCTATTGGGGGTGGTTTCCTTCTGTTATTTTGATCAGGTCATGTTTATTTTTGTCCTGTTCAAAATGGCTAATGGAGGCTTACATAAACTCAATATCAATAAAAACTCGAGCAAATCCAAAATTTCAGATTTTACTAACGTTTATAATATGTTTTACCAATTTCACAGTAACTAACATGTTACACTATACGCGTGAGGTGAACCTCATCGGGCTACATAGTGACTGACGCGTGTAGCTTGAAGTAGGTCAGTTCAAAGGAGAGCGATATATTAAATGTTACCGCTGAATTTGGTATACCTGCAGCAGTTGCTACTACAATTGTTAACACCATTGATGGTGCTGGTTTGGCAGTAGGAATAATAGCTGTTGCATCGGCAGTTGCGACAGCTGATATAAGCTCTATATTGTCAATGGGTGTAGCTGGATTTGTGAACACCGTAAAGCACATAATTATCAAAAGAGGTAGAGCTGCTGCCGTTTCATGGTAAAAGCAAAAACACAACTGGGCATATTTGCTCAGTTGTGTTTTTTTAGAAAGGTTGATTTATACATATAATGAAGTTAGTTTATTTATTTTTATAATTGATGCGAACAAAAAGCAAAGCATTATAAAAAGTTCTGCGCATTAAAAATGACTTTCCATTTTTTTAATGCAAAAATTCGTATCAAAATATCGTTAACCATTGTTTTATTGTTGGTGCATTGTAAAATTGATATTTTGACAAATATACTTCCCATAATTTTAATTATCTTTAATTTGATTGTACCGCTTTTCGTTGATAGGTCACAACAACTAACTCAGTTTCACTATGACTACTCAAAAAATAAGTTTAGCGATGACGAAAAATGTTATAGAAAAATAGTTCTTTTCACTTTCATTTCTTCACTACTCCAAAATTTACCATCCATTATTGTTATTCTAATTATTGAATCTATATATGGTAATAAAATTATTTTACCAGTAGTGGTATTATTAACTTTTAGTTTTACATTATTCTTTTTATGTCTTAGTTAGGCATACTAACATAAAAAGCTTAAATCGCACTTTATTTTGAAAATTTTTGCTATTTTTATTGGTATGGCGATGGGATACTTTTTTGGTCAAGGTGGCATAATATTTCGTAAAGTGATGAAAATTAAGGATCCAAATATTGCATTTGCAGTATGGATTCAGGAGATGTTAGGAGGTTTTAACGTTAATGTAGATCTTATTTTGGGTATAGATTGGGCAGCAGGTGTATTTAGCTATAAAACTTTACTATACATTATAATAATATTTATGTTCCTATGTTCGATTGGACTATACCTTACTGTGCCAAAAACTGTGCCAAAACTGAAAATTATTAGCAGGCTGCACAGAATGAAGAAGTTATTTATCAAGGAGATAATGCAATTGAATATAAGGACAGAATTTTATTATCACAATATAAAAAACAATATCCGATTGATTATTATTGATGCATCATACGAAAGTTATGCGTTTTTTGATACAACCTTAGTTCTATTTCATTGTATCCATAATAAATTTATTATAGTGTTTCTGCTTCTGTTTTTAATTTTTCAAATATGCAAATTTGAACTGCGGGCTATAATCTTTAACTTTTCAGATGTTTTTCATTTCGAAAATGATGCTAACTGCCTTATACAAATTGGCAAATTGACCTTTAGATAAGCCGATTTTTATGAGTAAGTATAATCTCCTAAAAGAAAAACGCATTTTCATTTTGGCTAATGCATTTTCATTGCCGCTCCTCTTGTAATGCACCATTATTCAAATCCACCACTTTTAATAATACTAGTCACCACTTTATTCATTGCTGTGGCGTTGCTTCCAGTAATTATTATGGGAGAGCTCAAAACTTATTATAAAGTGTTCCGCTGGATAAAAAAATACAATATCAATATAACAGGTCTTAGAATATTTGAACTAAGTGGCTATAGAATTATTCAAATGAGAAATATGCTCTTCCAACGCTTTTTTATAATAAAAACATTTCTTACTACTTGTGTGTATGGGGGGGGG
>AXYY01000091.1 GCA_000485475.1 Candidatus Ancillula trichonymphae ImTpAt | reverse complement strand
GGTTCTTTATGGCTTCACCGCGATATTCAATTGCGTAGCCTTGTCCACCACCAGTTCCAATCTCTCCGATCAGCGCGAATATCATATCTTTGGCACTAACACCATCTGGAAGTGTACCAGTAAATTCTACCGACATGGTCTTAGGAGGTTTCTGATTGATGGTCTGCGTTGCCAAAACGTGCTCAACCTCAGAAGTTCCAATACCGAACGCAATAGCACCGAACGCACCATGTGTTGCAGTATGTGAATCTCCGCAAACAACCGTCATTCCTGGCTGAATCAACCCCAGTTCAGGAAAAGTCACATGAATCACACCATTATCCAAATCCCCCAGCGAGTGCAGGCGTACGCCAAATTCTTGTGCATTTTTCCGGATAGTTTCCAGTTGTAATTTTGCTACAGGATCCTGAATTGGACCATGAATATCCTGCGTAGGAATGACATGGTCCTCAGTAGCAATTGTTAAGTCAGGTCGACGAACCGTCCTGTTTTCGATGCGCAGGCCCTCAAATGCTTGTGGAGATGTGACTTCGTGTAGTAAGTGCAGGTCTATGTATAAAAGCGCCCCGCCGTCAGTTTTATCAGAAATATCCACATGATCATCCCACACCTTTTGAAAAAGTGTACATGCCTGTGTTCGTGAACCAGTTTCACTACTATATTTATGATGCCTCATGCTGGACATTATAGCACAATTTGAAAAACCTACGAGAAAAATCTACACTTGGTAACTTTTTCTGCTTTTTATGTTCTTTGCATGTGACTTGTTATGATCTAGCTAATATTTGACAACTACTGTGAATTGTGATATACTGAACCGTTGTGGTGTATTGACCTGTGGTGTAATCGGTAGCACGAAGGTTTCTGGTTCCTTTAGTCTTGGTTCGAGTCCAGGTAGGTCAGCGTGGATATTTTAGATGAATTAAAATGGCGTGGGCTGTTCTCGCAGTCAACAAATGAAAAGTTACTCAGTAGTTTGCTAAGTGTAGGATCTGTTGCATACTATTGCGGGTTCGATCCAACTGCACCGTCTCTTCATCATGGAAATCTAGTGCAGTTGATATTGATGCGCCACTTGCAAAATGCTGGTCATCGACCAATCTGCCTGATTGGTGGAGCAACTGGATTGATCGGAGACCCCAGATTGACTGGTGAACGCACGCTCAACGATGCACAAACTGTTCATCAGTGGTCTGAACGGTTAGCCGCTCAGCTGAAGCACTTCTTGCGCACCACAGATGGACCCAATGGCGTTATAATAGAGAACAACTACTCTTGGTTGTCAAAACTGAGCGCACTTGATTTTCTGCGAGATGTTGGAAAGCATTTCAGGCTCGGCACTATGCTTGCGAAAGATACTGTGGCTTCAAGATTGTCCGGTTCTGGACTTTCGTTCACGGAGTTCTCATATCAAATTCTACAAGCGTATGACTTCAACATGTTGCATGACAAGTACGGTGCGATGCTGCAAACTGGAGGTCAGGATCAGTGGGGCAACCTCACTTCAGGTCTAGATTATATACACAAAATGTCCGGTGATAAAGTTCATGTTTTAACAACTCCCCTGATCACAAAAGTAGACGGTACGAAGTTCGGAAAATCTGAAGGCGGTGCGATATGGCTGGACCCCAATATGATGGGTGTATACGAATTCTACCAGTTTTGGCTCAATGTTGCAGATGAAGAAGTTGTGAAGCTATTGAAGGTGTTCACATTTTTGTCAGTAGAAGAAATTTCAGCACTAGAAGAACAAGTGCAGCAAGTGCCAGAAAAGCGAGATGCTCAGCGAAAACTAGCTGAAGAAGTTACCAAGTTTGTGCACGGTAGAGAGGCGTTTGTGCAGGCGGTTGAAGCTTCTGACGCACTGTTCGGGCGCGGTAGTATTGAAAAAATAGATGAAGCGACCATTATTGCTGCGATTTCAGGGCTGGAGACAAGTGAAGCAAATCTTGGTGATAAGATTTCTGAGCAGTTTGTGAACACCAAGTTATCCGCAAGTTTCAACGATTACAGGAAGACCCTTTCAGCAGGTGGAGTTTATGTGAATAACAAAAAAGTAGAGTCGCTTGATCGAGCAATTGAAAATACAGACATACTGAATGGTCAAGTAGTTCTACTTCGTAAAGGTAAGAAGAATATTGCAGCCGTGAGGATAACGTGAAAAAAACGAACAACAAAAAAATTAGTGGATTTGATCAAACAGATCTGGATTATACAGCAGATGTAATTCCAATGGCATACAGGAGTGAAATAGCACTACTGGGTAATGAAAAAGCCAAGTTGGTTGAAAAGTACATCATTTCGACATACAAATATCTGGACGCTTTCCCGCAAAAGGCACTAGAGGAGGCCAAAAAGGCAGTAAAAGTAGTCTCCAGACTCGCAGTTGTCCGGGAAATGCTTGGGCTTGCTGCTTATAAATCTGGTGACTGGAGTTTAGCAATTCGTGAACTGAAAACAGCTAGAAGACTCAATGGACTCAGTGACTACTTGCCAATTATAGCAGATTCATACAGAGGTCTGGGGCAGCCGATGCAGGTCTTTGAAATCGCAATCTCTCCAGAAGCCATGAGTTTACCACTGCCCGCACATATCGAAATGTCAATTGTTCTGGCTGGTGCATATTCTGATATTGGGAAGTTCAGACCAGCATTGAAAACTCTCAAGCACGAAATGGCTAGAAGGGGTTTGTCAACAGAACTGAAACTGCGCCTGATGGAAGCACAAGCAGTACTTCTCGAGGTTGAAGGTCGACAAGTTGAGGCGAACAAGATCTGGAGCATAACTGAACCAATTCGTCAGAGTATTGATGATGTTGCACTCAGTGAGCTAATTGTTTATGACATAGGTGAAGACGAAAGTAGTGAAGATGAATAGGAGAACAGCATGAAAATATCAGATGCAACAAACATAGGAATGCCGCGCATCAACGAGTCGCTACTGGGGACGAATTCGATGGTTAAGGAGCAGATAGATATTGGCGAACTGGACGTTAAGCACGCACTTCTAATCTCCATGAAGACGGACGGACAACGGTTTTTACTAGACGACGACTTAACAACTGCTGGGCGCGAAGAAAGTGCGGGCATCTTCCTCGACGACCCATCAGTGTCAAGACGGCATGCTGAATTCACTAGAATCGGCACCAAGTTCTATGTTGAAGATGTTGGATCGCTGAACGGAACTTATGTTAACGAACAGTTGCAGGAAATCAAGTGCCTGCTGAACAACGGCGACGAAGTTCAGATCGGCAGATTCCGTCTACTGTTTGTACAAAAACAGCAGTAGCAATTAGCAATAGCAGCAAAGTGCAGAGCAACGGTTTACACAATCACTAGCCAATCTCGGCGCGCACAATCTCTGCGGCTTGAACCATCTGCTCCAAACTTGGCGTTGATTCCTCATCTTTACGAGTTTTAAGTCCACAGTCTGGATTCACCCAGAGGTTATCGAGCGGTAAGTTTTTCGCCCGGAATTCGTTAACTGCACCCTCAAGCAAGTGAACAATCTCCTCTTCGCCAGGAATACGAGGACTGTGGATGTCGTAAACACCAGGTCCAATGCCAAGTGGATACTTCGCATTAGCAAGTTGTTTCACAATCTCCATCTTACTTCTAGCGGCCTCAATTGAAGTTACATCAGCGTTCAAGCCAATAATCGCAGGAAGTACAACTTCAAACTCCGAGTAGCACAAATGTGTATGAATCTGCGTGCTCGTTTTCACAGCAGAGGTTGCCAAGAGAAACGAGTTTACTGACCACTTCAGATAATCTGCTTGTTCAGCTTTCTTCAACGGTAGAAGTTCGCGCAGAGCCGGTTCATCAACCTGTATAATGCCAATTCCTGCACGCTCGAGGTCAAGTATTTCGTCTCGAAGCGCCAGCGCAACCTGGTTTGCAACAACACCTTTTGGAACATCATCACGCACAAAACTCCACGCCAGAATTGTCACTGGCCCAGTTAGCATACCCTTAACAGGTTTGTCCGTCAAACTTTGAGCGTATGTAATCCAGGGAACAGTAAATGCGTGTTCGCGATAAACATCACCCCACAAAATACTTGGTTTTGTGCATCTTGAACCATATGACTGGACCCAGCCATTTTCAGTCACACTAAAGCCTTCAAAGTTTTCCGCAAAATACTGAACCATATCGTTTCGTTCAGCCTCTCCGTGCACCAAAACATCAAGTCCAATCTTCTCCTGCAATTTAATAATTGCAGCAATTTGATCTTTCATGGCCTGTTCATAATCAGCCTCAGTAATTTCACCTTTTAGAAAGAGCGCTCTAGCCTTGCGAATTTCTGGTGTTTGCGGGAACGATCCAATAGTTGTCGTCGGCAAAAGCGGTAGATTTAACTTGTCCTTTTGAGCCTGTTTACGCTCCTCGATCGGTTCACGTTCCAGGTCAGACTTAGCGACTTTGCTCAACTTCTTGGCAATTTCTTTAAGATTACGACCACTAAGAGTTTGACGAACTGGCCGTTTCTGGTCCGAAACTCCAGTACCTAATGCAACAACTTCAAGAACTTTCTCATCGGCAAAGCTTAAGTTACTAATCAATTCTGGAAAAGTCTTCGACAACTTCTTTTCATAATCCAGCGAGTGCGGAATATGTTGCAACGAACAACTAGTTGAAATTGAAAGTGAGCCGCCCGCCTTTTCAACCGCGCTGCGAACTGCGTGCGTAGTTTTCTGCAACTCGTCCAAATCTACACGCCAAATATTTCTGCCGTTTATTGCGCCGAGCACAAGTATTCTTTCTTCGCTCGCCAACTGCAACAGCTGAGCCTCCGAGTAGTTATTCGCAATTGAAGTGTCGATGTGCAACGCCTCAACTGGCAGATTCGCAGCCACCTTAAAGTGCTCATCTAGTTTTCCAAAAGGAGTGGTTACTAGAATCTGCGGGCGTTCGTTATTCTCCGCCGAAATACTCGCAAATTCCGCATAACACTTGTTTGCGATGTATTCAACGGCTTTGGGATCCAGACTGTGCATCTGCGAGATCAGCGCGGGTTCATCAAGTTGAATCCAGCGAGCGCCTGCAATTGCTAGTTGGTTCATAATTCTAGCATAACACGCCACCAGGTCACTCACCAGTTGCTTAAAATGCACGCCATCATATTTTGAGAGCGCCAAGAAAGTCACGGGCCCAAGAAGTACTGGACGGACAAGAAAACCTGCTGCTTTTGCTTCCTCAAATTGACGCACAATCTCGTAGTTAGAAACTGCAAGACGCGTAGAATTAGTCAACTCCGGAACGATGTAATGGTAGTTCGTATCAAACCACTTGGTCATTTCAGCGGCATATATTTTGCTCTCCATTTCGGAATTTGAGTAGTTTTTGCGGGAACCTGGCGATAACTGACCTCGTGCAATGGCAAAATATGCATCCAAATCTAGTTCATCAACTCCACTTGGACGGCGCATGCGTTCACCAAAACTGTTCAGCTCGCGCTGCTCATCCACATTTGTTGAATTTGTTGAATACGCACTCTCACTGGTTCGTCGCATCCACTCAAACCGCTCAGGAATTGCACCGAATGTGTGTGCAGAATCAAGCACCTGATCATAATAGGAAAAAGTTGCAGGAATCGCGTAGTCCTCAGTTAAACCAAGTTCTTTAAGCCGCGCGTAAGTCTTTAGGCGTAGTGCACTAGCGGTCTCCTTAAGTTCATCTAGCCCAATTTTCCTAGCCCAGTATGCTTCCTCAATTTTCTTCAACTCACGATTCGCACCAATGCGCGGATAACCGACGATTGTGCTCTTTGGAAATATTGTCATTTTTTTGCTCCTTACTTTAATTTTCTAGAAAATTCCTCGATGTCGAACTGCTACTCTGATACACCAACTGCAGATTCCTTGGGCGCATGAATTACGGGCGGGGCAACTCAAATGTTGCATGCGGTCCAACTGGCAGCTGAGTCGTTTTTTCATCAAGCATTCTACTTAGCTCCTCTTCAATTTTATTACTACTAACCGCACCTGAATTGTGCGAGACTTCAGAGGTCACCGAAATGAGTTCCGAACGCATTATCTTCTGCGTAAACTGCTGATCCTGCTTCACCACCAAGTCATCTATGCGTCGCTTTTCCTGTTCGGCAACTCTTCTAGCTTCTTCTTCAATCAGATCCAATTCTTGTTCAAGTGTCAACTTCTTGTCCAGCAATTCCAATTCCTGAACAAGTTTC
>AXYY01000090.1 GCA_000485475.1 Candidatus Ancillula trichonymphae ImTpAt | reverse complement strand
TAAAGTGAAATTCCGCCAAACTGCGCACGCTGCGCACGCACGTACCAGCTTGTTAACAAAATGATGGCGATGTGTTACACGGTACTGTTGTGCGCGTATGTACGTGTGTTCACCGAAAGGAGTCAAGTTTGCAATGAAAGGGTTGAAACTGGCAGCAGCGGCGGTTGCGGTGCTGGCGTTGTTCCTGTGCTCATTTTTCTTGGTGCGGCACCTGGTTTTGCGTCCCACTTCCGGTTCAAATGGTGTGTGCGCAGATGGCAATGCGATCGCCAAAGCTAGTGCGGGTAGTAGTAGTTTACAAAATGGTGGTGGCGAATTAAATAGAGATTTCGGGCAAGTAGGGCGAGGAGCCAACTGTGAAAGTTCCGAGAGGTCTTGAAGTCCGCGAGGGGCAAACGGCATTTTTGCGAGATGGTGAGGGTGAAGTGATAAAATCAGATGATTTCGTGCATTACCGGATACAAAAAGTTGCCATTGGCGATGAAAATGCAGTCTATTCGACCTGGAAGTTGGGCGAACCTCAGGAGTTTTCGTCTGAACTTGGACCAGATTTTGCTCAGCAGACTGACAGTTGGATTCGAGAGGGTTTTCCGGGCAAAAAGGTTGGTGCGTCATTTGCAATTGTGACGACCTCAACTAGAAGAAGTCTTTTGAGGACTGGAGTTACGGATGGCAACTTGCTGGACAAAATTGATCAGGATCCGAAGAATAATGAGCAGTGTGCAGGTCTGGATAGTAACCATTACTAGGCGTGAAGACGGTACAAAACTACCGAAGTTAGATAACTAGTTTCTTATGAGTTTTTAGCAAGAATAGTTGTCCTTTTACTGGTGTTTGAGTAAATCCGGTGTAGATTATGCTCGTAAACTGATAAACTCGGGTTAATTTGCAGGTAGATGGTGAATCTGTGGTAGAATGTAAGCGGTATTGTTGATATTATGAGGAGCTGTTGATATGAGTGTTAGATATGAATTGAATAAGGATTTGGCGCGGATGTTGAAGGGTGGCGTCATCATGGATGTTTCAACACCTGAGCAGGCTGAGATTGCGCAGAATGCTGGTGCCGCTGCTGTGATGGCGCTTGAGCGAATTCCAGCTGATATTAGGGCAGTTGGTGGTGTCTCGCGCATGAGTGACCCGAAGATGATCAAGGGGATTCAAAAGGCGGTGTCGATTCCAGTGATGGCGAAGGTCCGAATTGGGCACATTGCTGAGGCGCAGATTTTGGAGGCACTTGAAATTGACTACATTGATGAAAGTGAGGTGTTGACGCCCGCTGATGACATTTACCACATCAATAAGCGCAAGTTCAACGTACCGTTCGTGTGTGGCGCTAAAGATTTAGGCGAGGCGCTGCGTCGCATTCAGGAAGGTGCATCGATGATCCGCACTAAAGGCGAACCTGGTACAGGTGACGTTGTCCAGGCGGTGCGACACTTGAGAAAGATTTGGCGCCAAATTAAACAACTGCAGAATCTGGACGGTGACGAATTGTTTGATGAGGGCAAACGGCTAGGTGTTGATTTTGAACTGGTTGAAGCAGTGGCGAAAAGTGGACGATTACCAATTGTCAACTTTGCTGCTGGCGGAGTGGCGACACCTGCTGATGCAGCGTTGATGATGCAGTTGGGTGCAGAAGGCGTTTTTGTTGGTTCGGGTATTTTCAAGTCGGGCGATCCCGCTAAGCGCGCTCAGGCAATTGTTAAGGCCGTCACGAACTACAACGACGCGAAGATCTTAGCAGATTTGTCATACGATTTGGGTGAGGCAATGGTGGGCATTAACGAAGATGAGATTAACTTGTTGATGGCAGCGCGCGGTGAGTAGTTGAAGATTGCAGTATTGGCATTACAGGGGGCGTTCGCAGAGCATGCGCGGGCACTGGAGTTGTTGGGCGCTGAGGCGTATGAGATTAGGCAACTCAAGGACTTTACTACTCAGAAGTGGGACGGTCTAGTAATCCCTGGTGGTGAAAGTACTGTTATGGGGAAGTTGCTTGATGATTTGGGGTTGTCCGAGCCGATTGCTGATGCTCTGCGTGATGGACTACCGGTTTTAGGGACATGTGCAGGGCTAATTTTGTTATCAAAATCAATTCTGCGGCATAATCAGGCACTTGCGGACACGGTTTCACAAAAGGAGTACTACTTTCCGGTGTTGGATGCAACGGTACAACGCAATGCTTACGGGCGACAACTGGGTAGTTTTCAGGTGGTTGAAAAGTTCCGAACAACAAAAGGTGAAGTGCCTATCCCGATGGTTTTTATTAGAGGACCTATCATTGCTGAGGTCGGAGCAAGTGTTGAGATTCTGGCGCGGGTGTATGATAGAGTTGTGGCAGTACGTCAGGGTGCTGTGATGGCAACGGCTTTTCATCCTGAGTTGACTGATAATTTGACGGTTCATCAGGAGTTCATCGCCAACATCAAGCAGCACCATCAGGTCAACAAGTAATCTGTCGTGTTCCGCTTTGCGAAAACTCCTGTGTGTGCAGGCGCGCAGGTCAGTCGTGTCTTCTTCGAAAACGCAGTTTATTTGCACAGGTGCAAGTCAAAAACAGAGTTTGCGTAGCAAACGCTATTTTTCTGCGCACCTGCGCAGGTTTTAGTGGAATTTCACGAAGTGAAATGTGCTTGCACGGACTTGACAAGGTTAAGAAAACATGTTACACCGGACTAGTGCGAGCATTTGTGGAGAAGTCTGTTGATCATTTCTTGGTCACCATTTTTTCAGCAGCTGATTGGAGAGCTGCTGATGGTTTCAGGTCCACTTTCGATCATGACCGGATTCGCTCAGTTGTTTCGCGCGAAGAGGTGGCTGCACATTCAGGACAAGTGCGCTCCCCCTTAGTTGGATATTCAACTACGCTAATTGGCGATTTTACATGTCTAGTATAATAAGTAATAATATTCGTCGCCGCATACACAACTTATATAGGGCACTACAAAGATAAGTATTCAGTATACGAATGTCCGAATGCGCTACAAACTACGACGTTTCGTGCACAACTTCTGATGGACAAATCTGCAAGTAGCATAAAACAGCACTTCGTAAAAAATGTCCGAAACAAGAAACTTGAGCGCTAAAAGTGAGCAGGGGCAGCAGTAAATATGTTGAATATGCTGGGGGTAGTGAGAATGTTTAATGAAAACTCACGAGTTAAAATCCCAGCATTAGTTCATATGACGCGACTTGGTTATGAGTATTTGTCGCTCAAAGATGACAATCTAAGACATCAACGAGACCTGGAAACAAATATCTTGACTAGTATTTTCAAAACTCAAGTGAGGAAACTAAATCCAGATTTTGCAAGAAGATAAAATCAACCGTATGCTCGAGAATATCCGTCTTGAACTTGGAAATGACGATCTTGGACGAGCCTTCTATAACCGCTTAATCAACACTGACAAAAA
>AXYY01000089.1 GCA_000485475.1 Candidatus Ancillula trichonymphae ImTpAt | reverse complement strand
GTGCATTGATGAGGGGCAAGAAGTTCGCAGGACTGGTGAAGTGCTTTCAGTTCCAGTTGGAGACGGTTACTTGGGGCGCGTTGTTGATGCAATGGGAGATCCGGTTGATGGTCTGGGCAAGATCAAAACTGAAGGACGCAGAGTTCTTGAAGCGCAAGCACCTGGTGTTATGGACCGCGAGTCTGTTTTCGAGCCGCTGCACACGGGAATTAAGGCAGTTGATACGATGACTCCAATTGGACGAGGGCAGAGGCAGTTGATAATTGGAGACAGGCAGACTGGCAAGACAGCAATTGCAATTGATACAATTATCAACCAGAAAGCTGATTGGGAAACTGGTGATCCAACCAAGCAAGTGCGGTGCATCTACGTTGCCATTGGGCAGAAGGGGACAACTATTTCTTCTGTTAAAGCAGCACTTGAAGAAGCGGACGCCATGAAGTACACAACGATTATTTCTGCACCTGCATCTGACTCGGCTGGTTTCAAATATCTGGCAGCATATACAGGTTCTGCAATTGGTCAGCACTGGATGTATAATGGCAAGCATGTACTAATTGTCTTTGATGACCTTTCTAAGCAGTCAGATGCATATCGCTCGTTGTCTTTACTGCTGCGCCGTCCGCCAGGTCGTGAGGCGTATCCAGGTGATGTTTTTTATCTACATTCCCGTTTACTAGAAAGGTGCGCGAAGCTCAGTGATGAGTTGGGTGGTGGTTCAATGACTGGATTACCGATTGTTGAGACTAAGGCGAATGATGTTTCTGCGTACATTCCAACGAACGTAATTTCGATTACTGATGGGCAGATATTCTTGCAGTCAGATTTGTTCAATGCCAACCAGCGTCCAGCAGTTGATGTTGGAATTTCCGTTTCGCGCGTTGGTGGAGCCGCACAAACAAAGGCCGTGAAGAAGGTTGCAGGTACTTTGAAAATTGAACTAGCCAAATACAGGTCACTTGAGTCGTTTGCCATGTTCGCAAGTGATCTAGATGCTGCATCAAAAGCACAGTTGGCTCGAGGTGAAAGGTTGACGGAACTTCTAAAACAGCAGCAATACGACCCGTTCAGTTTTGACAAGCAGGTGGTTATGGTTTGGACTGGATTGAACGGTAAACTAGATGACGTGCCAGTTGCAGATATCCACCGTTTCGAGAGTGAATTTCTTGAGTACTTGGGGTCTATGACTGATATTCTCACCAGGATTTGTGCAACTGAAGACTTGAACGAGCCCATTTATGCAGCACTTGAAGAAGCGGTGAAAAACTTCAAGAATACATTTGTTTCTGGTGACAAGAAGTTCTTGATTGAAATACGCGTTGAAGACGAAGGGGTCCCCGTTGTGCAGGCGAAGATTAGTCCAAAACCCGCAGAAAACAAGCATTTAACCAAGAAACCTGCAAGCGAAATCGGTCCAGGTGTTAAAACAGCAGTTCAGAGCGCTGAAATGGTTGCCAAAACTGCGGAACTGAAAACTGCGGTTGGTAGTAGTTCAATTAAAAGTAACAATACAGAAAACAAGCGGAATGCGGTCAGAACAACTAGGAGTAACAATTCTAGAAGAGTTACGAAAACTGCTCCGAAATCATCAAGACCCGCAGTTGGCTTGAAGAAAACTGATGCAACTGCTGATGCGAGTGTACAAAAGCGCAGAGGTAGATCGCCCGGCACGAAGAATAAACCTAGGAATACTAGTACTGTATAGCTGAGACTTACATACACCCAGGAGGCGTGGGTGACCGCCAAAAGAAATACAATAGAGAGGGACGGAGAGGGAGAGATCATGGAATTAAATAGTGATGAATATAATGCAGCGCATGAAGCGTCGAAGAAGTTTAAGATTGTGGAGAACAAGAACGCCAAAACGGCTGATGAGTTGTCTGAGTTACTTGGTGGCGAAGTTGGTTTTGGAAGAGTCTTTGCAGATTACACGGCGCACATTAAGTTCAAGGCAAATGCCACTACTGATAATTCACATTTAGGTATTGATAAAATTGGAGGTGCCTGGACTGGACATGAAATTATTCCATTTGATAACATTTCAATTTCTCCTGCTGCTGCGGTTTTACACTACGCGCAAGAGGTGTTCGAGGGCGCTAAGGCCTACAAGCGTGCGGATGGCTCGATCTGGTTATTCCGTCCAGAACTGAATGCAGCCAGATTTAATGCTTCTGCTGATCGACTTGCGCTTCCGAATCTTCCGGTTGAAGATTTTTTAGGCTCCATAATTGCAGTTGTTCGCCAGTGCAGTCATTGGGTTCCAAATGACTGCGACAAGTCGTTATACATCCGCCCGCTCATGATCGCAACGGAACCATTCTTGGGCGTACGCGCAGCACATGAAGCCGACTACTACTGCATTTTGTCCCCAGTTGCTGGTTACTTTAGTTCGCACGAACCGGTCAACATTTGGGTGTCCAGAGATTACCACCGCTCGGCTCCCGGAGGAACTGGTGCCGCAAAGACTGGTGGAAATTATGCAGCCTCCTTAAAACCTGCTCAAGAGGCTTATTCGAGGGGTGGATTTGTGCAGGTGCTTT
This sequence comes from Candidatus Ancillula trichonymphae ImTpAt, assembly GCA_000485475.1. GTDB lineage: Bacteria > Actinomycetota > Actinomycetes > Actinomycetales > Bifidobacteriaceae > Ancillula > Ancillula trichonymphae. Next base: position 34 of record AXYY01000089.1, on the reverse strand, counting down.
ATTTGGATGCTGCGAACAAGGAGAATGTTGAAGA
>AXYY01000088.1 GCA_000485475.1 Candidatus Ancillula trichonymphae ImTpAt | reverse complement strand
GAAACTTCCGGTGTTTGTGCGCATAAATCTCTGGGGCAGAACTTCATGGTGGATTCAAGTCAAGTCGAGAAGATTGTACGGCTGGCGGCTGTTCGCGGTGCTGAAAATATACTTGAAATTGGTCCGGGTTTAGGATCTTTGACTGCGGGACTTCTGAATGCGGGTGCAAAGGTGGTTGCTGTGGAAATTGATGACAAATTGAGTTCCATGCTGACAATTACTCTTGACAAGTTGGGTCATGACGTTGCGAATCTGGTAGTTATTCATAAAGATGCACTACTGCTGAAACCGAACGAACAGCTGAACAAATGCAGCAAGCTAGTGGCGAACTTGCCGTACAACGTCGGGGTTCCTATACTTATTACGCTTCTGGAGAGATTCGACAACGTCAAGGAAGTGCTTGTACTGGTTCAGGCAGAAGTTTCAAATCGCCTGACTGCAGCACCCGGTTCTAAGGAGTACGGAATTCCATCTTTGAAACTTGCATACTTCGGAGTTGCTAGTGCGTCCGCAGTTGTTCCTAGAAGTGTATTTTGGCCGGTGCCGCGCGTTGATTCAAGACTTGTGAAGTTCGTCAGATGTGAGCAGAATCCATTCACTACTGAAAGCGGTACAACTTCAAGAGATGCTGTTTTCGCACTAATCAACCTCGCATTCTCCGCTAGAAGAAAGACGCTCAGATCCCTTTTGGTTGCAGATGGTTTCGATTCTGAGTTCATTAAATCCGCACTAGAGAGTTTGCAAATTGATCCACTTGCACGCGGAGAAACCTTGACAATTCATGACTTCGTAAAACTTGCTGAAATTCTGCGCGAGCACAAATTTGTGATATAATGTGCGCATGAGTGCGACTGTGGTAGTTATGGATTTCGGTGGACAGTATGCTCAGTTGATTGCGCGCGTGGTTCGAGAGTGCGATGCGTATTCTGAGTTAGTGCCGTGGAATATTAGTGCAGATGAATTATTCGCCAAGAATCCTGCGGGAATTGTTTTGACTGGTGGTCCTTCGGATGTTTTTGCACCAGATGCGCCAACTATTGACAAGCGAATACTGCTATCTGGAGTTCCAATTCTGGGGATTTGTTATGGTTTTCAGTTAATTGCGCAGTCGTTTGGTGCACTTGTTGATAAAGCCGCACTTGGAGAATACGGTTCCACTTCTGTACAAATCTTCGACACTGGAATATCTGGACTGCTGCTCAAAGGTTCGCCAGAAACTCAGGAGGTGTGGATGAGTCATGGTGTTGCAGTGAGATCAATGCCCTCAGAGTTTAAGATCACTGCTAGAACTGAGGGTGCGCCAGTTGCGGCGTTCGAGGATCAGGGGCGTTCTTTATACGGCGTGCAGTGGCATCCAGAGGTCAAGCACACACCGCTTGGTAGACAAGTATTTATCAACTTTTTGACTTATGCGTGCAACTTACCACTTGATTACAATTCCAAGTCCATAATTGATGAACAAGTAGAAAAAATCCGCGCGCAGGTTGGAGATTCGAAGGTTATTTGCGGACTTTCTGGTGGAGTTGATTCTGCAGTTGCGGCCGCTTTAGTGCACAAAGCAATTGGCGATCAGTTGACCTGTGTTTTCATTGATCATGGACTACTGCGCCAAGATGAGGCGAAGCAAGTTGAAGAAGATTTTGTTAACTCGTTCGGAATAAAATTCATCAAGCGTGACGAATCAGCAAGATTTTTGACCGCACTTGACGGAGTTGTTGAACCTGAGACGAAGCGCAAGATTATTGGGCGTGAGTTTATCCGTTCGTTTGAGCAGGCAGTTCGTGAATTGACGAACGAGAATGAGGATGTCCGCTTTCTGGTTCAAGGAACGCTTTATCCTGATGTTGTTGAGTCTGGAATTGGTGCTGGTGCCGCAAATATCAAGAGTCACCATAATGTTGGAGGACTTCCTAATGACTTGGAGTTTGAACTACTTGAACCGCTTCGTACGCTCTTTAAGGACGAGGTGCGCAATTTAGGTCGTAGTTTGGGCGTGCCTGAAGTTATCGTTGCTCGTCAACCATTTCCTGGTCCTGGACTTGCAATTCGTGTAATCGGACAAGTCAACGAAAAGCACCTGGATATTCTGCGGCGCGCAGATGCTATTGTCCGCAGTGTACTTGGGCAGAGTGAGCAGAATGCGCAAATCTGGCAGTGTCCGGTTGTTCTTCTTGCGGATGTTCGTTCAGTTGGTGTTCAAGGGGACGCACACACTTATGGTTACCCAATTGTTCTACGACCAGTTAGTTCAGATGATGCGATGACTGCAACTTGGACTAGACTTGATTACAATCTACTCGCTAAGATTTCAACCAGAATAACTAATGAAGTTCGAGAAGTTAACCGCGTAGTTCTAGACATAACCTCAAAACCACCAGGAACAATTGAGTGGGAGTGAGTGCGCGTGCTGTGTGTCTTGTTGCTGATTTGTGCAGGTGATTGCGCACCTTAGCAGTGTGGTTTGTACGGTGGTTGACAAGTGTAGAATTATGCGCTATACTAGAATGTGCGGGCCCCCATCGTCTAGCGGCCTAGGACTCTGCCCTTTCACGGCAGCAACACGGATTCGAATTCCGTTGGGGGTACTGAAGGTGGACTTAAATATACTTATTGCCTGTTTACTACCCATTTCAGTAGATTTTTATTTGTCTTTATGCGACGGTGAGTACGGCAATGAACGACAACGGTAAGATTATTTTCTATGCACAATACGTCTTCTTTGTGAAGACTGTTCTATCGTGTTTTTTGGCATGTTTTTCAGTATTTAATCTAAAAAGTTATACATTTTCTCGATGGGGTTGTTTTTACAGGCTTATTTTACTAGTTTTTGTTAATTTTATGGTTTTTTTATGAAATGGGGTAAATTTATAACTACTGGATGTTCTTGTGTTTTTACGCTTGTACGGCGCAGTGAACTGAAAATTATGTTAACTAGATGTGATATAATGTAGCTGTGAAAGTTATACAAAACATTGGTCCCGCGCTCTTGATTTTGGAGGACGGTAACGCATTCGTTGGTGTTTCGTTTGGTGTTGAAGGTGTCGCTACTGGGGAATTTGTTTTTGCAACTGCGATGACCGGTTATCAAGAAACTATTACTGATCCTTCGTATGCGGGACAAATTCTGGTCCAGACTATGCCACACATAGGAAATACAGGTGTAAATTTTGAGGATGATGAATCGCAGCGAATTTGGGTGAATGGATATGTTGTTCGTGAGTTATCGCGCATAGGTTCCTCGCACCGTGCGGAGGAGTCACTTCTAGCTCGTCTGAAGCGCAAGAAAATTGTTGGCATTTCTGGACTTGATACGCGCGCCCTTACTCGTCACCTTAGAACTGCTGGAGTGATGAAGGCCGGCATTTTCTCAGGTCAAGTATTAAAGAAGAGCGGTTTGAACAACTTGCTGAAAAGCCACGCAGTTGGAGATCAGGTTGAGTGTCCAGACGAGTTGCTGCACAAAGTACGTGAAACACCGAGCATGACCGGTACGCATCTGGTCTCCGAGGTGACGGTCAAGCAGCCAAAAGTTGTTCCTCCTAGTGCAACTTCAGGGCAAACTGTGCCTAGAGTTGTTGCAATCGACCTCGGAATTAAAGACATGACCCCTAAATTACTTGCTGAACGAGGGATTGAAGTCCACATACTTCCTGCAAGCTCCACGATTGAGCAAGTTTTAGACTTGGACCCGGATGGAGTGTTCTTCTCAAATGGCCCGGGCGATCCAGAAAGTGCAACCCAAGAAGTTGAGCTTCTGCGTGAAGTTCTCAGTAGAAGTATACCGTTCTTCGGAATATGCATGGGCAACCAGATGCTTGGTCGTGCACTGGGATTCGAAACCTACAAGTTGCCATTTGGGCACAGAGGCGTCAATCAGCCAGTTAAGAATTTGAAGACCGGGCGCGTTGAAATTACCGCACAAAATCATGGCTTTGCGGTGGATATGCCACTTGGTCAAAAAGATGAGTTTGGATTTTGCACTTCACCTCCCGAAGTCCGCACGCCACATGATGATGGTGTGTTCGGACGAGCCAGAGTGAGCTATATTGGATTGAATGACAATGTTGTTGAAGGTATTGAATGTCTAGATATACCCGCATTTTCAGTTCAATACCACCCAGAGGCCGCTGCTGGTCCACATGATGCACAATACTTGTTTGATGTCTTCGCCAACGTGCTGTGGAGTTATCACGAGCAGAAGAAACAGAAAGGTTCAGTTAAGAACACTAGCACAAACTTGGGAACTGTCAATGCAGGTGCAGATAACTCGTCGTTCACAACTCCTATACAAGAAACTGCCCAACTTAATGTTTATGCGGGCAGTAGTGATGTTAAAGTTGAAGAAAAGGCAGCACCTGAAATTTCTAGTGAAGATGATGCGAGAATTAGAGAAAAGTGGGCGTGGTTGTATGAGTAGAAGTATTACATCTGTGTTGATGATCGGGTCCGGGCCCATCGTAATTGGGCAAGCGTGCGAGTTTGACTACTCAGGGACTAGTGCGTGCAGGGTACTCAAAGATGAAGGTATTCGCGTTATTCTGGTGAACTCAAATCCGGCGACCATTATGACGGATCCTGATTTTGCTGATGCTACTTATGTCGAACCGTTGACTGTGCCTGTTCTAGAGAAGATTATTGCTAAGGAGCGTCCAGATGCACTTTTGGCAACACTGGGTGGACAAACTGCCCTGAATTTGGCAACTGAACTTGGAGAACGGGGCGTTTTTGCGAAGTATGGCGTTAAACTGATTGGTGCGGATCTGGAGACAATTAAACGCGGCGAGAATCGTGAGGAGTTCAAAAAAGTTGTTGCTCATTCTGGTGCGGAATCTGCTAAGAGTTTAATTGCGCACACACTAGATGAGTGCAAGTCTGGAGTTGAGGAACTTGGTGGTTATCCAGTTGTTGTTCGTCCGAGCTTCACAATGGGTGGGCTGGGGTCTGGAATTGCCCACGACGATGAGGATCTTGAGCGGATTGTGGGGCTGGGCTTGCAGTATTCTCCAACTACTGAAGTTCTGCTTGAAGAGAGTTTGATTGGCTGGAAAGAATATGAACTTGAGATGATGCGAGATGGTGCAGATAATGTTGTGGTTGTTTGTACAATTGAGAACTTCGATCCGGTTGGCGTCCACACTGGTGATTCAATAACTGTTGCTCCTGCGATGACGTTAACTGACCGTGAATTTCAGAAACTGCGAGATATTTCCATCAACATAATTCGAAAGGTTGGCGTGGATACTGGCGGGTGCAACATTCAGTTTGCTGTGCATCCGGACACTGGGCGTATAATAGTCATCGAGATGAATCCGCGAGTTTCCAGATCTTCTGCGCTAGCATCAAAAGCAACTGGTTTTCCTATTGCCAAGATCGCCACCAAACTAGCCATTGGTTATACACTAGACCAGATTAAGAATGACATCACGCTGAAAACGCCCGCATCTTTTGAGCCTACACTTGATTATGTCGTTGTGAAGGTACCGCGTTTCGCGTTCGAAAAGTTCCCCGCCGCTGATGATACTTTGACTACAACCATGAAGTCAGTTGGTGAAGTTATGGCGATTGGACGCAACTTTGCGGAGGCGCTTCAGAAAGCCATGCGTTCACTTGACAATGGAAAGACGGAGTTCTCCTGGGATGATCAGCACGTTGTGAACATTGAGGAGTTGGAAGATGAGATTTGCCGACCAACTGCCGATCGATTACTAAAAGTTCAAGTTTTACTAAATGCACTACTTAACAACAACGGTAGTGAGGACGCGCAGGTTAAGGCAATTGCGCGAGTGAATGAAGCGACCGGAATTGATCCTTGGTTTTTGGAGCAGATTTACTACATCAACTGCTTGGCGCGAAAAATCAGGAAGTCGGCACGCACAATTCTGAAGTACCCAGAGAGAGCAAAGGGCTTGTTGAAGCATGCAAAACAGAATGGTTTTTCTGACAAGCAGATTGCGAAACTGCTCAAGTTAGAGGGTGTGGAGGGTGAGAATCGTATTCGTAAAATTCATCAAAAGATTGGCGTAAGACCAGTATTTAAGGCGGTTGATACGTGTGCGGCTGAGTTTGATGCTAATACTCCATATTATTATTCCTCCTACGATTTTGAAACTGAAGTGTGTGCGCGTACAAGGGAAGCAATCATCATCTTGGGCTCCGGACCGAACAGAATTGGTCAAGGTATAGAGTTCGACTATTCTTGTGTTCATGCGGCACTTGAGTTGAGTCAAGATTTCGAAACTATTATGATCAACTGCAACCCTGAGACAGTTTCAACGGACTACGACACTTCCAACCGCCTGTATTTCGAACCGTTAACCTTTGAAGATGTCATGGAAATCTACGAGGCTGAGTTAAAAATTGGGCCTGTGCGGGGCATGATTGTGCAACTGGGTGGACAAGCTCCACTTGCACTCGCTGCGCGCTTGAAGAATGCGGGTGTTCCGATTATTGGAACTTCACCCGAGGCAATTGATGCAGCAGAGAATCGTGAGGTGTTCGGTGCAGTCCTTAAACAAGCGGGACTACTTGCACCTGATTTTGCCGCCGCCCGCACATATGAGGAAGCGTTTGAAGTTGCAGACAAGATTGGTTTTCCTGTGCTTGTACGTCCGTCATATGTTCTTGGAGGGCGCGGCATGGAGATTGTCTATGATCAGGAGCAACTGGGCGTGTATGTTGTTAAAGCACTTGAAAATGCACAAATCCTGGCCCATGATAGAGCCACACTACCAAGTCCGTTGTTAATCGACAAGTTCTTAGACGACGCGATGGAGATTGATGTTGATGCACTTTTTGATGGTAAGGAACTTTACTTGGGCGGTATTATGGAGCACATCGAAGAGGCGGGAATTCACTCAGGTGACTCAGCGTGTGTACTTCCGCCAGTAACTCTTTCGCGTGATCAGATGTTGACGATTCGTGATGCGACACTTCAAATTGCTAGGGGGGTTGGAGTTCAAGGGCTGATAAATGTGCAGTTTGCGTTATATGAGGGGTTACTGTATGTGATTGAGGCGAACCCCAGAGCTTCAAGAACTATTCCGTTCGTATCAAAAGCAACTGGAATTTCACTTGCAAAAGCTGCGGTTCGAGTTATGCTGGGGGACTCCATTAAGACTCTGCGCGAATGCGGGTACCTGAAACCAACTGGTGATGGCATTGACATTGAGCCAGGAACTGCGGTCGCAGTCAAAGAGGCAGTTTTACCATTCAAGCGGTTTAAGACTGAGCAAGGGCAAGTAGTCGATAGTTTATTGGGTCCAGAAATGCGCTCAACTGGTGAAGTTATGGGCTTTGACATGGACTTTCCACATGCGTTTGCCAAAGCACAAGAAGCAGTTTTGGGGCGCCCGAATGACACAAGTGGTGATGTTTTCCTCTCAATTGCTGATAAGGACAAGAAGTTGTTGCCGATGGTTGCTCGCAAACTTGAAGATATTGGGTTCGTGATTTACGCAACTGCTGGCACAAAGAAGATCCTGGACAGAAACGGTATTCCGTCAATTGTGTGCTCAAAGATTAGTGGCAAGTACGGTGGTGTTATTGAAGGTGCACCAACTGCGGTTGACTTGATCAACAACGGTGGGGTCACGCTAATCATCAACACTCCATCTGGTCAGGGTGCTAGAACTGATGGCTACGAGATTCGCGCGGCTGCAACTGCGGCAGATATTCCTGTGATCACGACGATTCGGCACTTCGCAGCTGCCGCAGATGGGTTCTTCGCTGCGAAAACTGGAGACTTTTCGGTCATGAGCCTGCAGGAACACTGCGCGCTCCAAAATTCTAGTGTTAATGATTGCGCGTACACGAATCACTAGTGCTAGATACGCAATATTCTCTTCAAGTAGTTAGTATCTTTTAACATTAACTTAACAATTATCTGTGATATAATACGTGCGTGAGTAGTTTGAATATATTGCGAAAGAAGACAATTGAAGATGTACTAGCAGGTTCAGAGGTCGGCTCGAGGCACAAGCTCAGTAGGACACTTAAGTGGTTTGACGTGGCGATACTTGGTGTGTCTATGGCAGTTGGTGCAGGTATTTTTTCAGTTGGTGCAAAAGTTATTGTGAGCGAGTCTGGACCTTCAGCGATTCTCTCGTTTGTAATTGCAGCGGTGGTGTGTTTGCTCGCGGTTATGTGTTACGCTGAGTTTTCAACCCTTGTTCCTGTTGCTGGCTCTTCTTATCTATTTTCATATGTTGCACTGGGCGAGGTCTTTGCGTGGGTAATTGGCTGGAATGTGATTCTGGAGTTCTTTATGTCCGCTGCGGTCATTATCAAGTACTGGTCCGTATATCTTCACAGTGCATTGAGGTCGATTGGAGTTACGATTCCGGGCAGTATTCCGATGGGACCGTTGGACGTAGATTGGACCATTTTCGTTGGCATTACGATTTTCGTTGTGATGTTGGTTTTTGGCACTAAGTTTTCTACGAGAGCTGCAGGGTTCTTCGTTGTGCTAAAAGTTGGCGTAATACTGTTCATTGTGATCATGGGCTTTAGGTACTTCAGTTTTGCGAACTTATCACCGTTTATTCCGGAGTCGCAACCGGCTATTGATGCCCTTCCTGGTAATCAGTCACTCTTCAGTCTTGTACTGGGGCGCCAGTCTGAACACTTCGGCATTATGGGTATATTTTCAGGTGCAGCGATTGTCTTCTTCGCTTTCATCGGATTTGACGCATCTGCATCAGTTGCGGAGGAGACCATCAACCCGAGGAAGAATATGCCACTTGGTTTGTTTGCAGGTATTGGAATCGTTTCATTACTTTATATTCTTGTCACGATCGTAACTGTTGGAATGGTCAATCGCTCAGATTTTCAGGCGTATCAAGATGCGCATCCGGATCGCACCATCTCAATAATAACCGCGTTCGAGATTAAAGGAGAGAACTTCGTTGAGGCGGTCGCGTCGTTTGGTGCGTTTCTGGGATTGACAACTGTCGTTCTAGTTGCAATGATGGGGCTTGCCCGGTTGATTCTGGCGATGGCGCGTGATGGGTTACTGCCAAAGAGTTTTGCGGTTATCTCCAAGCGTAAAACGCCAGTTCGTATACAGGTTATTGCTGGAATACTTATCGCGGCGGTTGCTGCATTTACAAATGTTGAAGAACTTGATGAGATGATTAACATCGGTACACTTTCAGCATTTATACTGGTCTCGTTTTCCGTACCGATTCTGCGCAAAAGGGCGAAGAATGTTGATACGCGCGATTTGTTCAAAGTTCCGCTTTCTCCATTTTTGCCAATTCTTTCTGGTCTGATTTGCATATGGTTAACTACCAACTTGTCAATCCGCACGTGGCTTATGTTCGCGGTCTGGGTTGCAGCGGGTCTGGCGATTTATTTTACCTACGGCATGAAACACTCAGAACTCGGTAAGACTAATGAGACACGGATTGCTGCAAGAGGGGCGTAGTGGCATTATTCGTGAACACTTACGAAGCAGCAGTTTTCTGACCATGTTCGTGGTATCTTGAGCAAGATGAGTGGCGGAGCATGACGTGAATAAACTGCGAGATTTACAGTAGTTCGTGGTGTGATGTGGTAATAATAAACATGATGAAGAGAGTGCTCGTTTGCGTTGCGTGGCCGTATGCTAACGGACCAAGACATGTTGGGCATGTTGCAGGTTTCGGTGTACCGTCTGATGTGTATGCGCGTTATGAGCGCGCCAAAGGTGTTGATGTACTGATGGTGTCCGGAACTGATGAGCACGGGACACCCATACTTGTGCAAGCGGAACAAGAGGGGATCGAGCCTCAGGATTTCGCAGATAGGTATAACGCCGTGATTGTGCAGGACCTCGTGAATCTGGGGCTTTCTTATGACTTGTTCACGCGCACGACTACAACCAACCATTACGCAACTGTTCAGGAGTTATTCTTGGGGCTCTACAACAACGGGTATATGGTCAAGAAGACGCAGATGAGCGCTGTTGATGCGGTGACTGGGCGCACACTTCCAGATCGTTACATTGAGGGGACTTGCCCACTCTGCGGTTATGTGGGTGCTCGTGGGGATCAGTGTGACTCGTGTGGTCAGCAGTTGGATCCAATCGACTTGAAGAATCCACTTTCGAAGATTGATGGGAAACCGCCCAAGTTCATTCCATCTGAGCATTTATTTCTGGACCTGCCATCACTTAGTCAAGAACTTCGCAAGTGGCTAGAGACACGCACTGCCTGGCGGCCAAATGTTCTGAAGTTTTCTCTCGGACTGCTTGATGACCTGCAGATGCGAGCGATGACGCGCGACATCGACTGGGGTGTTCCAATTCCACTTGATGGCTGGAGGGACCTACCAACGAAGCGGTTGTACGTATGGTTTGATGCAGTTGTTGGTTATCTTTCAGCAAGTATTGAGTGGGCTCGTAGGAAATACAAGGCAGATGTTGAGATTAAAGATGCATGGCAAGCGTTCTGGACTGATGGTAGTGCGATTTCGAACTACTTTATGGGCAAGGACAACATTACTTTTCACTCGCAGATTTGGCCCGCAGAACTCTTGGGCTATAGTGGACGGGGGCCTAAGAGGCAAAATACGCATGAGTTCGGTCAGTTGCAGTTGCCAACTGAGGTAGTTTCGAGCGAGTTTTTGAGCATGGAGGGCGAGAAGTTTTCATCATCTAGGGGCGTCGTCATATATGTCAAGGATTTTCTGGATCGTTACCAGGTGGACGCACTGCGCTATTACATAATCGTTGCTGGACCTGAAACTAGCGATTCTGATTTTACTTGGTCCGACTTTTTGTCCAGAACTAATAATGAACTGGTTGCCGCGTGGGGCAACTTGGTGAACCGCGTGGCTAATATGCTTGCCAAGAGCTTCGGAGAAATTCCAGATGTCCAGATTGCTGAACCTGTTGACTTGGAGTTGTTAAAAACTGTTGAAGATGGCTTTGAGGTTGTTGGTAGTCTGATTGAAAAACATCACCAGAAACAAGCGATGTCTCAGTTGATGCATTTAGTTGCCAGTGCGAACTCTTATATTAGCACAACTGAACCGTTTAAACTCAAGGGTGCGGCGCTAGGAGATAAAGAAAAAACTCGCGGAAGGTTGGCGCAGATTCTTCGCACATTGGTGCAGGTTATCGTTGACTTGAACACTATGTTCGCAGTTTTCTTACCGCACTCGTCGAATGCAATTTACAAGATTTTCGGAGGCTCAAAGGGTGTGGATGCAGGAACTGGACCAGAAGTTGCTGCGGTGCTCCCGCATGCGCAGGTTGTTGAAGACCTGGACAATTCAGCGCGTAGTTATCCAATAATCACCGGTAATTATTCAGGTGGTTTGAGCTGGCAGCGTCACGAGGTTGTTGCTGGTACGCCAGTTGAAAAACCTGAGCTGGTGTTCAAGAAGTTGGACGTGAGCATAATTGATGAAGAACTTAGGCGGATACAGGTCTTTAGGAGAGCTGCAGATGAAGTGTAGAATTGAAATTTATGACACCTCACTCAGAGACGGTGCACAGCAGCAGGGCGTGAACTTCTCAGTTGTGGACAAGTTGAAGATTGTTGACTTGTTGTCCTCGTTTGGAATCGGGCACATCGAGGGTGGCTGGCCTGGAGCCATTCCCAAGGACACGGAGCTTTTTGAGCAGTCGCCAGTTCCTCTCTACGCATTTGGAGCAACCAGAAAACCTGGAATTTCTGCGCAGGATGATGAGCAGTTGCGCGGATTATTGCTTGCACTTGAGAGCAATACGCATGAACAACACAAGGGTGTTTGTCTAGTTGCAAAAACTGATATTCTACACGTGAAGTTGGCACTCAGGACCCTGCCCGATGAGAACCTGCAGATGATCGAGGACTCAGTTCAGTTTTTCCGTGCAGCTGGTAGTGATTATGATGTTGTAATAGATGCAGAGCATTACTTCGACGGTTTTGCGCGAGACAAGGAGTATGCAATTGAAGCAGTTGCAACTGCGTTCAAATCTGGTGCAAGGTGCGTAGTTCTTTGTGATACAAACGGTGGTGCAATTCCTAGTGTCATCAGTTCAGTAGTTTCCCAGACAATTCAGGAACTTAGTTCAAACTACAACATTGAAATTTCCACTTCCGCAGGAAATCCGGAGCAGAAAATACTTGGAATTCATGTACATAACGATACTGGTTGTGCAGTTGCAAATACACTGGTTGCAGTTGAGGCGGGTGTTGCACATGTGCAGGGAACTGTTAACGAGTATGGTGAACGCACTGGTAATGCCAATCTTGTGAGTATTATTGCGAACTTGGCGCTAAAACTGGACTGTGAGTTTACGAGCGGAGAAGAAATCAAGCTCGGTAAGTTATACAATTTGGCGCACAATATTGCGGAAATCGCCAACATCAACATAAATGCTAGACAACCGTATGTTGGAGACATTGCGTTTGCGCACAAGGCTGGCCTGCACACTTCAGCGCTAAAAGTAAATCCAGATTTGTATCAACACATCGACCCAAAGGTAGTGGGTAACGACCCTAGAATCATCATCTCGGAGATGGCTGGCCGCTCCTCAATTGAGC